>JAFSHE010000094.1 GCA_017440445.1 Oscillospiraceae bacterium
ACTCCCGCACAAAGGACCTTAAGGAGGTCTGCCGCCGTGCGGATATCCTTGTAGCGGCTGTGGGCAGAGCGGGCTTCGTTACCGCTGACATGGTAAAGGAAGGCGCAGTTGTTATCGATGTTGGCATCAATCGTAACGAGGAGGGCAAGCTGTGCGGCGACGTGTGCTTTGACGAGGTAGCCGAGAAGGCTTCCTTCATTACGCCCGTACCCGGCGGCGTAGGACCTATGACCATCGCCATGCTGATGAAGAACACAGTAATGGCTAAAAGAATCCAGTCCTGATGAATAAGACATCGAAATCTTTTCTCCGAAATGCGCTGCTGATGACCGTTGCGGATATCGTGATAATCCTGTTCATGCAGGAGTGGGGCGTGGCGCAGGTGATAATAGTGCTGCTGGTCACACTGCTTGCGGCAGGACAATGGGCGCTGTGGCTGTATATGAGGAAGGGAAGATAACACAGGCAGAAATATAATGTCATTCTGGAAAAGGCAGTGACCCGAAACAGCTATCGGGGGCAGATACTCCCGAAAAAACGAGAGCGGTCTGTCCCCGATATTTTGTTTTATTACAGTCCGAAGCTTACTGTCAGTGCGTTGTTCACCTGATGCATGGATTCGCTGTCAAGCTCTCCCATGCGCTCCTTCAGACGTCTTTTATCCAATGTACGAACCTGCTCCAGAAGTACTACCGAGTCCTTTGCCAGTCCGCAGGACGAAGCGTTCAGCTCTATATGTGTCGGCAGCTTGTTTTTTTCCTTCTGGCTTGTTATTGCGGCGGCTATCACGGTCGGGCTGTGCTTGTTTCCGATATCGTTCTGAACTATCAGAACGGGTCGGATTCCACCCTGCTCGGAGCCGACAACGGGACTGAGGTCCGCATAGTATATTTCTCCGCGTTTTACTAACATTTTACATTCATTCCTTTCATTGAACTTTTTCCGTTTTACGGAACGATCCCACTGTATCTGTCACTGGTATTATTGCCTGACAGGCTGAACTTATTCAGCTTCCTGTGGTATCAATACATTTTATTCAGCGTGTGCCTTTGTGGTTACGCTGTCCCGATAAGGAGCTTTTTTATGTCGAAACTCAGCTGGGATAGGCTGCTATCCTCTAAACGCAGCAGGGAATTCGTCCGCACGAACTCGGATGATGTGCGCTCGGAATTCCGCAAGGATTACCACCGTATCGTCGGAAGTGCGTCCTTTCGGCGGCTTCAGGACAAAACGCAGGTGTTCCCTCTCGACAGGGGAGATTTCGTGCGCACAAGACTTACTCATTCGCTGGAGGTAAGCTCCTTTGCGGGGTCGCTTGGGGATACGGTATTCCGCCGTTTGAAAGCAAACGGTCATGCTGAGATAACCGACGAGGTGCGTGAGGCATGCTGTGATATCCTTGAATGTGCGGGACTGGTGCATGATATAGGAAATCCGCCCTTCGGGCATTTCGGTGAGTTCACGATAAGAGAGTGGTTCGGGGAGAACATGTCCTCGCTTTCCTATAAGGGGAAGCCTGTCACCTCGCTTTTAAGCGAACAGATGATGGGTGACTTTCTGAATTTCGAGGGCAATGCACAGGCACTGAGGGTGCTTACAAAGCTGCATTACCTTATCGATGAGCATGGTATGAATCTTACTTATGCTCTGCTGAATACCATAATAAAATATCCTGTTGCATCACTCGGGATAGATAAGCACAGCGGTGATATCAAGGACAAGAAGATGGGCTACTACTGCACAGAGGAGGCTCTGTACCATGATATCGCAAGCGCAACAGGTGCGGTAAGCTGCCGATATCCGCTGACCTTCCTGCTGGAGGCTGCTGATGATATCGCCTACAAGACCGCAGATATCGAGGACGCTGTAAAAAAGCGCATGATAACCTATCGTGGACTGCTGTCTGAGCTTCGGGGCGAGCGCTGCATGTCCCGCTGTAAGACCGACGGGCAGCGTGCTGTGATGGAGCAGGCTGCCGGCAAGCTGGAGCATTGCTATGAAAAGGCAGTGGCAAAGGGCATGCCCTCTCCCGAGGAGAATGCAGTGCAGAACTGGATAGTCAGCATGCAGGGAGTTCTTATTTATGCGGCAGCGGACTCATTCTGTGATAATTACGACCTTATCATGGACGGAGCGATGAAAGAGGAGCTGCTTGCCTGCTCAGACGGAGCGGCGCTTGCCTGGTCGCTAAGCGATATCGCATACAGATACGCTTTTACATCAAGGGAGATACTGAAGATAGAGATAGCTGTCGGCACTATGATGAACTATCTGCTGGATAGCTTCACAGGGGCAGCGCTTCGGTTTGAGACCGAGCAGGAGAAGATACTTGACAGCAAGATGATATCCGTTATCTCGGAGAATTATCTTAAGATATGCCGCATGGAGTGCGAGGGAAAAACTGACGCACAGCAGGCGTATCATAGGCTGATGCTGGTTACTGATCATATCTGCGGAATGACAGACAGCTTCGCACAGGAGCTGTACCGTGAGATGTGCGGAATATCGTGAAAGGGGAGAAGATAATGTCAGAGCAGAACACAAATACAAGCGAAAAGCTTATAAGAAAAGGCTCGTTCAACTGCGCCTCTCAGCTTGCGGAAAAGCTGAAGCTGCTGTTTATCGTTGGTGCAATATGCACTGTAACGGTGCTTATCATCTTTGCGATACCTCTCGGTGAGGATATAAATGCGCTTTTCGGCACCCTGACCGTTGTGTGCCTTGTAATGACCGTACTTCTCGGAATTGCATGGGCTGTGCTTGGCGCAGACAGGATATATGAGTACGAAGCTCTTGAAACGGAGTTCGTTGTAAAGGACAAGGACGGGGCAGAGGAAATATTCTATTACAGCGATGTACGGGATATCGAATATATTCCCATGAGATACGGAAAGAATCGCAGCGGATATATCGTGAATATCGTTACAGGCATAAAAACAGTCAGCTACCGATGTGCTTTCAGTGATAATAAGTTCTTCCTCGACCCCGAGGGTACACCGTTCCATTATCTTGCGGTGAACTGCGGACTTGCTCAGCCTGAGGAAAAGCGTCAGGTAAATCCCGATGCAATCATGGAGCAGTTTGAGTCCATGCAGCGTGCTCAGTCACGCAAGAAGGGCGTGAAGTCCGTAGAGCAGTTTATGGATATGTATGTGGGGGACGAGAAAAAGAAGTAATGTGTTCCTGTTTCGGAGGTGGCTATGGTCGGACTGAAAAAGATACCCACTGATGATGAGATAACAAAGGCACGTGAATACAGCTCACTTCCCATCCTGCGCAGAGGGTCGTTCAAGGTGGCGTTCAATACAGAGCTTTGCGTGTTCCTGTTTTTTGCCGTTATTTTCTCGTTTGTTGCGGGCTATATACTGTTCGGAATGGCACAGGCAAAGGTGTGGGAGCGTTTTGAGCTTGATACCGTTATGGCCCTTGTGCAGCTGGTGCTTGTGTCGCTTGCGGCGGGAATAGCAGTTGTGCAGGCGTTTCTGAATATCGGCCGTGAGTGCGAGTACGAGTCACGTGAAACAGAGTTTATTGTGCGTGGCCCGGGCAAAAAGCAGGAGATATTCTATTACAGCGATGTAAGGGATGTGCGGTTTGAGCGGCTTACACGTCCCACACTGCTTGGCGGTGGATATTATATCACCATAGAAACGGGAGTGCGCACTGTCACCTATCGCTATATATTCAGCGAAAACAAGGTACAGACGGATATCACAGGAACACCGTTCTACTATCTCGCAGTGAACAGCGGGATAATGTCCTTTGAGAATACGCCGCTCATCCACGATGCAGGACTTGCCATGAACGCTTTCGGAGAGATGCAGGCAGGTCAGCAATGGGGCGGGCAGGACGAGGAGGACTATCTCCATCCACGTAATCATATCCACCTATAAAATAGTTCAGAAAATACTGCAAAATACTGCAATATCTTCCGTTTTTTCTTGTCTATACATACAGGAGGCGATATAATGGAGGATGAACAGATAATCGGCTTGTACTGGGACAGGAGCGAGCTTGCCATCACCCGCACTGCGGAGAAATACGGCGGCTACTGCTTTTCGATAGCGGACAATATCCTTCACAGCAGGGAGGACTCCGACGAGTGCGTAAACGACACATGGCTGAATACGTGGAATTCCATCCCGCCGCAGCACCCGAATATTTTTTCGGCTTTCCTTGCCAAAATAACGAGAAGCCTTGCGCTTAACCGCTACAATTATCTTCGGCGGAAAAAACGAGGCGGCGGTCAGCTTGACCTGCTGCTGTCCGAGCTTGACGACTGCGTGGCCTCTGCTTATTCCGTGGAGCGTGGCTTTGACGAGAAAAAGACTACTGAAATAATAAACGACTTCCTCAGGGAGC
>JAFSHE010000095.1 GCA_017440445.1 Oscillospiraceae bacterium
CTCCAGTTGCTCAGCTCAAAGTGGTGATGTATGGGAGTCATCTTGAAAAAGCGTTTACCCTCTTTGGTGTGATATATCTTCTTTGTTATCTTGAATATCGTTACCTGAATTACTACCGACAGCGCCTCAAGGATGTACACCATCGCCGCCAGTATCATAAGTATCTCGGCGTTGCAGCCGACTCCGAGGGCACACACAGCACCTCCGAGGAACATGGAGCCTGTATCACCCATGAACACCTTTGCAGGCGGGAAATTCCACATAAGGAAGCCGATACAGCCACCCGCTACACACATGGCAAGCAGTGTATGACCGAACATTCCCACAATACCCGAGATGATAGCGAATGCCGCCATATATACGACCGTAACGCTTGAACACAGACCATCGATACCGTCTGTGAGATTAACTGCGTTCACGAGATAGTAGATAACAACGCCCATTATGGGATAATACAGCCAGCCGAGGTCAAGCTGCCAGCCCCAGGGGAACATTATGGTAGTACCCGTATCTCCGCTGAGATACAGCGTTGCGAAATATGCCGCTATGATAAGTACCTGGATAACTGTTTTTTGCAGAACGGAAAGGCCGCCCTCATTCTTCTTGGTCTTTACCTTAAGGAAGTCGTCAAGGAAGCCCATGAAACCCATCAGCACCGCCATCACAAGTCCTGCAGAGGAGCGCAGAAGCTCCTGTCTGCCCGCACCCGTGGAAAGATCCTGACTTCCCAGTGCGTGGAACAGTATCATACCGCACACAAAGCTCACGAACACCGCAATTATGAACATAATTCCGCCCATCGTGGGAGTTCCCTGCTTTTTCTCCTTATGCCACTTAGGACCGATATCAAGGATAGTCTGTCCGTATTTCAGCTTGTGCAGGAACGGGATGAACCATATTCCCGCAAGCCATGTCAGTGCAAATGCAGCGCATGCCGCAAAAACGCTTGTCCAAGTCATGTTATATTGTACCCCTCAGTATATATTCTCGCTTTATTTTATCGCCTCTGCGATATCCTCCATCCTCATGCCACGGCTGCCCTTGAAAAGAAGCAGATCTCCGTCCTTTATGAACTTCTTCAGCATTTCGGAAAGCTCATCCTTGTCGGTGCTGTGATACACCTCAAAGCCCTTTGCCTTAAGTACGTCACGGCAGGCGGACATTTCTGCTCCGTACAGAAAGCACACCTGTGCGTTCTCTGTAACGTAATCGGCAACCATCGCATGAAGCTGCTGCGACATATCGCCAAGCTCCAGCATATCGCCGAGAACGGCTATCTTTCTTCCCTCTGCCGCAGTACCGCCAAGCACAGACAGCGAGGACTTCATGGAAGTGGGACTTGCATTGTAGCAATCGAGGATAAAGGTCACGTTGCCGTGCTTCTCCGTCCTCTGTCGCATTCCCGAGGCTTCATAGTTCATAAACGCAGGAATGATATCCTCTGCGGTCATATCGAATGTTCTTCCGACACAGTATGCAGCAAGCGAATTAAGCACATGATGCGCACCCTGTACGGGTATCTCGGCGGGATATCGCTTTCCCTCCGCTACAAGGTCAAAGCTCTCTCCGCTGTCGGTGTGGATGATGTTCTCCGCACGCACATCGCACTCTGCCCCGAAGCCGTATGTGATCATCCTTCTGTCAGGCACGCATACATTCCGAAGATACTCGTCGTCGCCGCACACGATAAGCGGCGCAGAGAGTGAAGCTCCGTCAAGTATCTCAAGCTTTGCCCTGCGGATATTCTCACGGGTCTTTAAATTCTCTATATGACAGTAGCCGATGTTGGTTATCACCGCACAATCGGGATATGCCGCCTTTGACAGCACGCTTATCTCACCGAGGTCTGACATTCCCATCTCTATTACCGCCGCGCCGTAGCTTTCATCAAGGCGGAAAAGAGTTCTCGGAAGTCCGATATCGTTGTTGAAATTGCCCTCAGTCTTGAGCGTCCTGTATCCTGCGGAAAGCACCGCATATATCATATCCTTTGTGGAGGTCTTTCCAACGCTGCCCGTAACTCCGCACAGCTTTACGTTAAAACGCTCACGGTGATATCTTGCAAGCCTCAGCTGTGCCGCACGGGAGTCCTCGACAAGAATAACGGGAGCAGAATATCCCTCTGCGCCCTCTGCCCTGTCCGAAATAACAGCCGCTGCGCCTTTTTCTATCGCCTCTGCGATAAAGTCGTTTCCGTCAAAGCGCTCGCCCTTTACCGCAACGAAAAGCGTGCCCTGCTCTATTGTACGTGTATCGGTGGAAACTCCTGTGACAACAGCCTCGCCGCTGCCGAAAAGCTGTCCGCCGACCGCCTTTGCTATCTCTGCCGATGTAAACATCAAACCAGTCCTCTTTCTTCAAGCCACTCCCGTACTATCTCACGCTCCGAGAAGTGGACGTATTCTCTGCCTATTATCTGATAATCCTCATGACCTTTGCCGCAGAGTGCTATCACATCGCCTGCCTGAGCCATCTCAAGCGCACTCAGCACCGCCTTTTTGCGGTCGGTATATTCCTCATGAGGAACGCTGCCCGAAAACCCCGCCACAACATCGTCTATCGTGCGCTGCGGGTCCTCGCTTGCGGGATTATCCGTTGTTACCAAAAGGTAATCGGAATACATCTCCGCCGCTCTGCCCATCTTCGGGCGCTTGTCTGTGTCCCTCTCGCCTGCCGAGCCGAACACGGTGATAAGCCTGTTCTTCGCAAGGGGCTTCAGCGTGGACAGAAGCTTTACAAGCCCGTCCTCGGTGTGTGCATAATCGCACACAACGGCGAACTCTCCGCTGTACAGCGTTTCAAGACGTCCGCTGACACCCGAGATATTTCTGAGCGCATCAAAGCAGTCATGCAGGTCGAAGCCCGCCTCTCTGCAAAGCAGAGCCGCCTCTATGACATTTGAAACGTTATGATATCCCGTCATAGGGAGCTTTACCACATAGCACTTCCCCGCCGCCCTGTCAGTCAGCAGGAATTCTGCGCCCGCAGGCGACAGCTTCACATTCTCGGTGTGATAGTCTGCCTCGCCGAAAACGCTTACCGTATGGCACTTTATGCCGTTTTCCTTACAGAATTCCGCAGTGCGCTTTCCGTACTCGTCATCGATATTTATAACCGCTGCACCGCACATCTCAAAAAGTCTGCGCTTTGCAAGGTAATACTCCTCCATCGTACCGTGATAATCAAGGTGGTCCTGAGTGAGGTTAGTGAAGGCTCCCGCTGTGAAATGCTCCGCTGCGAAACGATGCTGAGCCAGCGCCTGGGAGCTTGCCTCGATAAAGCAATACTCCGTACCGATATCCGCCATCTCACGGAAAAGCGAATACAATCTCCTCGGCTCGGGAGTAGTGGGAGGTCCGCCGTGGGTGTACTGAAGTCCCTTTCCCGTATCTGTACCGAGCGTTCCGATAACGCCCACCTGCTTCCCGAAGCTGCGCACTATCTGCGCACACATGTTTACGGTGGTCGTCTTGCCATTGGTGCCTGTTACCGCACACAGCTTTATCCCTTTGGTAGGTCTGCCGTAGAATTTCGAAAGCAGCTCAGGGTATATCCTGCGGGAGTCTGATACATTTATCTCGCGGGGAAGCGACAACTTCTGCTGCGTCACAACAGCCGCCGCGCCCTCTGAAAGCAGCCTTTCCGCAGCAGAATGTCCGTCAAAGCTTGCGCCCTTTATGCAGACGAACACGAAGCCACTTCTGACCTCTCTGCTGTCCGAGGTAACTCCTGTGACCTCTGTATCCGCTATTTCCGAGGAAATATCAGCTATTCCCTCAAAAAGACTGCCTAATGTCATGCTCTCACCGCCGTATCTTTCAAATTAATCTGAGTAGGTATTCACCTGGAAGGTGACCTCTACCACGTTGCCCTTATACGCCTCTACTCCCGCAAATATGGACTGGGATACCGCAACAGCGTTGGGATTTTCCGCTGCACCGCCCGATATCTTGATATTGAAGCCCGCATTCGTTATCGCTTCGTTTGCCTGTTCTACCGTCATATTGAGGACATCAGGCACAACGGATATCTCGTACTCGGGTTCCTCTCCCAGGTACAGCACGACAGTGCTTCCCTTCGGGATGCTGTTTACCGCCGCAGGAACCTGCGCAGATACCTTCTCGCCCGAGGTTACATCGCCCACAAAGCGCACCTCAAAGCCCGCTGCCGCAAGTGCAGACTCCGCTCTCTGCGGCTCGTAGCCGAGAACGTAAGGAACTGCTGCATCCATCTTGGCAAGCTCCTCCGCTGTGTAGGTGGGATATATTCCGAGATGGGGCAGACCCTCCCTGAACACCGCCGATACTACGGGCGCAGCAACTGCCGAGCCGTAATACTGGGCGCCTGTTGGAGTATCAGCCATTACAAGCATGGCTATCCGCGGATCATCCGCAGGAGCGAATGCCGCAAAGGTGGAAACGTAGGTCATCTTTGCGCCCATCAGCTCGCCGCCTGCTGCATTGTATTCATCGATACGCTCCGCAGTACCCGACTTTCCGCCGATGCGGTAGCCGCTGATATATGCGTTACTTCCCTGGTTTGTGATAACTATGTTTTCAAGTATCTGACGCATCTGTGCGGAGGTCTCCTCGGAGATGACCTGGCGCTTTATCTGCGTCTGTGTAGTCTTAACAACGTTTCCGTCGCTGTCAAGCACCTTGTCTACAAGGTAAGGAGTTACAAGATATCCACCGTTTACAAGTGCGCTGAACGCTGTTATCATCTGCATGGGAGTTATCTTGTTGGTCTGTCCGAAGGAGGAGGACGCAAGCTCTACGGGTCCCATTCTGTCCTCGGGGATGTAAAGGCTCTGTGCCTCGCCGGGAAGGTCTATTCCCGTAGGCTCTGTGAAGCCGAATGCCTCAAAGTAGCTGCTGAATCTCTCCGAGCCGAGCAGTGCGCCTATCTGCATGAACGCAGGGTTGCAGGACTTTGTGATAGCCTCCTGTAATGTCAGAGTGCCGTGACCGCCGTCCTTAAGGTGGCACTTGATGTATGTACCCGCCACATCCATTCCGCCGTAGCACTCAAAGGTGGAGTTGAGCGAAACAAGCTCCTCCTCCAGTGCGCTTGCGCAGGTGATTGTCTTGAATACCGAGCCTGGATAGTAAAGCTCTGTGATAGCCTTGTTCTTCCACTGCTTTTCACGGTAGGTAGCTTCGAGGGCTGTTATCTCCTCCTCGGGAGCGTCTGCCGCTGTAAGCTCCTCCAGCTTTTCAAGGTCGTATCTGCTGTAAAGCGTAGAGGGGTCGTTAAGGTCATAGCTTGGAGTCGTGCATATCGCAAGCACTGCTCCTGTATTACAGTCCATGATTATTCCGCAGGCACGGTTTACAACACTGTGCTGCGAAACACACAGCTCCATGTTCTTTTCAAGGTAGTGCTGAAGCACCTCGTCTATCGTAAGCACGAGGGAATAGCCATCCTCCGCAGAGTAGTACGCATCGTTCGTGTATGCCATCTCTCTGCCGTAGGCGTCCTTTGCATAGACCGCCTTTCCGTCAGTGCCGC
>JAFSHE010000096.1 GCA_017440445.1 Oscillospiraceae bacterium
CGGTATTTTTTGCGAGGGAGACCCCCGCAAAAAATATATTAAAATGCCTGCTTCGCAGGCAAGAAATGATTTTTTCGAGGTCACTCCTCCTCAAAGAGTATGTCGCAGAAGCGCTGCTCCGCCTCCACAAAGCACAGTCCCTCCTGTGCGTAGATGACTATCACCCGCTCACCCGAGAGTATACGCTTATCGTTCACACAGACTGCGTCAAGAATATAGGGTCTGCCGCCGTTTTTTACCTCTATCTTGCCGTAATCTCCGGGGTAGATATCCTCAGTGCATACGCCCTCAGCGCCGTCAAGCTGCCTGTCAGTGGGCGCGCCCTTTTCGTGATATCTGAGCACCGATGGTATCAGAAAGATATTCAGCAGAAAGTTCACAGCAAGCCCGCCTACCGCACCGCATGGAAGCGACAGCCAGCCCGCTACTCCCGCAAGATCAAGCAGGAATCCGAACACAGACGAAGTGAACAGAAACACCATCAATAGCAGCAGATTTTTCGGGAAGATCATCTGCCACTGTATGCGGTCACGGCTGCTCTCAAAGAGAATTCCCGTATCACGGAAGAATATCTTTCCGCCCACAAAATAAGCGACAAGCTGAGCGATAAGGTATACACCTGCGCCAGCCATTATTATAAGATAAAAATTACGCATGTTATTTTCCTTTATATATGCCGATGATAATACTATTGTACATCATTTCACATACAAATGCAAGCCTGTTTGTGGTTTTTAATCACGCCGTTACTTACCGCTTGATAAATCAGCAAAAATGTGATATAATAAAAAACAGCTTATCACAATTGCTGACGCAATTGCGCTGTTTTCATTGAAACATATCCCCTGTCTGCTGTCGCAGACAAACGGCTTACGCCGTTTTGCAGAGCATTCGCTCTGCGGATAAGATATAATATCAATGCTTATTGTTATATACTTTTTAAAAGGAGAATTATCATGCTTGAATTCCGCTATGACACACAGCTGCTTATAGAGGGCGAAAACCTTGACGAGGACGCTATAAACGACTACATAACAGAAAACTTCAAGGGCGACAGTCTGCTTGCTGTGGGCGATGAGGAGCTTATCAAGATACACTACCACACCAACGAGCCCTGGAAGCTGCTGGAATACTGCGCTACCCTCGGTGAGATATTCGATATCGTGGTGGAGGATATGGATCGCCAGTCAAGGGGTCTGAAAGGATAACAGATGAAGACCGTAATAACCGATAACAGCCTTTGTACGCTCCCGCTTGATGCCAAGGCAAAGCCCGAGTTCATATACAAATATATCGCAGCGCTGGGCGAAACAGGTGTTAAGTATGTGGAGCTTGATTTCCGCACCATAATGCGCATGAACGAGCTTCCCGACGGGGTGAACTATATCTTCCGTCTTGGGGACCCAATGTTCACGGAGCTTACTGAGGTCTTTGATTTCAGCTATGTGCTGGTAACGATAAACGACCTTAAGCAGAGGCTGAAGATAAATACTCCGGTGCTGATGGAATTCCCTGCTGTAAAGCCTGTTTTCCATGATATAATGGCGCTTGCACAGGACCAGATACTTGGCAGGATAACAATGACAAGGCTTCGTGGCAGCTATCCCATGCTCTCCTTTGAGGAAACGGCACAGATGGTACGCAAGCAGAAAAATGCTCTGCCTGTACCCGTAGACTTCTGCCCGATGAACAAGCACAAGACCGCCCTCGACAGTGCGATAAAGCTCTCCCGTGCAGGCGCTGACAGCCTTACCATGTGCATGGGAATGACCGAAAACTATGCATCCATAGAGGAGTTTTTGTTCACCCTCATGTCAGTACACGAGGTGCTTCTCAAGGAGATAAACATGGCTGCGCTGTGCAAGGCAGCGGTATATCATCAGATGATTTTCGGAAAGCACAGTGGCGACAGCATAGGCAGCATAATGCGCATGCTGGATACGGATATCCTCTCCCTCAGGAATGCCGACACAGGCAGGAGAGTTCCTCTTAAGGTCACGCTGAAGGACAAGATGCTGCTTCAGAAGAATTTTGTGACAGCGCTTGAGAACTTCATCGACAGCGAGGAGATACCTGATGATTTCGCATACGATATCTGCGAGGCGATAAAGAGATTTGATACATCGCTTTATAATTCGGATATGCTGTATGGATATCCCAAGGGGACGATACAGTAGGCAGCGATTTCCTGCGGAAACCGTGAAGAACGCCGTCCCTTTATGTAGACAAAAATACAGACAGAACAAAATGAAAGGCAGAAACATGATAAAACTTATTGCTTCCGATATGGACGGGACTTTGCTTGATGACAACAAGCAGCTTCCTGAGGATTTTTACGAAGTAGTGGACGCTCTTTGTGAACGGGGAATAAAATTCACCGTTTCAAGCGGACGCACCTTCGCTGCGCTGTCGCATCTGTTTAGAGAAGAATATCTCGACAAGATAGACTTCATCTGCGATAACGGCGCATACATAGTACACGAGGGAAAAACCATCGACATAACCCCTCTTGAAAGAGCGACCTTTGAGGAATTCGTCCACGCAGCAGAAGACATAGGCGGCTTCAGGCTGCTGGTCTGCGCCGTGGGAGGTACA
>JAFSHE010000097.1 GCA_017440445.1 Oscillospiraceae bacterium
CGGAACTTCTATGAGTATCTTATGAATACTGCGGATAACACGGACAACCTTGCCGTGGATATCGTGAGAGACTATCTGAATGGCGCTGGAAAGCACTGCCTGATACCTCAGTATAACCTTTGTAAAAAGGATGTGTACAGGAATTGTATAGGCTACAATGACAAGGAGGTGATGCTTTCTCCTCCTGCTATGCAGTCACTGGCAGCGGCAAACAATATGTCTCAAACAGAACTGGCAAAGCAGCTGAAAGCGGCAGGCGCTCTGGACTGCAGTGACAAGTATCAGAAAAACATCAGGGTATCTGACGGCACTTCAAGGCTTTATGCTATACCACTCGACTGCCTGTATGATATAGGGCAGGTCCGCATTCAGCCTGATGAGTTCGAAGCTGATGCGCCTGCACTTATGGTGAAGATAGGTGTATGCGACGGCAATCAGATATATTATGCACTTAATGATCTGATAGGCACTGACAGCCCGCATATTCTGGTGACAGGACCATCGGGCTCGGGAAAATCTTATTTTCTGAGGAGGTTTGCCAAGGCTGCCGCAGAACAAGGGGTTACCGTTATCAGCTTTGGAACTGACAGCGCATGTCTTGAATTTGATGAGGGCGAACATATTATACTGACCACACAGGATTTTGACGAAACGATCATTACATTCCGCACTGTCCTTGAGCCATTGCAGATATACGAGGACTGGACCGAGGCCGAAATCGAGCTGATAGGCATACTGGCTAACGAACAAGCCACATTTTACAGCGTGGAACAGTGCATAGAAGTCTGCAAATCGCTGTATTCCAACGAGCCTGACGGAATGCGGATACTGGCACGTATTGAAACTAATTTTTGCTTCGGAGTTTACAACAGCGGATTCAACTGGCAGAAGCTGTGCAAACCAGGGGCGTTAACTACCGTTGTTTCTTCAGAGAACGATACTGTATTCCTCAACACTGTCCTGAAAAGCTTTTTCGACTACAAATGTTCTATGAGCGAGGTCACGCCATGTCTGCTCATCATGGATGAGTGTCAGGAGCTTGATCTGCACCAGAACGCGCCGCTTGTGAAGCTTTTGCTTCGTCAGGGCAGAAAGTATGGTATAATCGCTGTTCTGGCAACACAGTATCTGACAGCTGACAACGGCAAAAACATCGACAAAGCTATAAAGCAGTGTGAAACGATAATCGCTTTCAAACCAGGCGATGATGTTGACCTTGTAAAGCTGCTGAAATACAATGTTAAGGACGAGCGTGCGAGAAAAGCTATTTCAAACATCGGAAGATATTTTTATATCACTAAAGGTTGGTTAGCAACTGACAGGTGCAGGATAGATTATCCGCTGATACTGGACATCCCTGAATAATTGATGATATATAGGTGCTGCTCAATTATATATTATACTACTGAGCGGCACCAAATTCAAGTATGTAAGGAGGATACAACATGGCTAAAACAACAAGAACAATGGAATGCACTGCTGCACAGGCAAGCGATAACATTCCCGAAGAAATTGTAATAATCACCTTGTTTCAGTGCATTGATCTGGTACGGGAGGGGGTGACGGCTGATGGCGGAGAAAATGACGAAACCGCTGATTGATGCCGTTGCCTACGCACGCTTCTCCTCAAACCATCAGCGTGATGAGAGCATTGACGCTCAGTTGAGGGATATCCGCAGTTTCGCCAAAAGCAACGGCATAAGAATAATAGCCGAGTATGCCGATAAAGCCTTTTCCGCACGATCAGACCAACGCCCTGATTTCCAGCGTATGATAAAGGACGCAAAGGAGCATAAGTTCCAGGTGGTCATCGTACATAAGCTGGACAGGTTTTCCCGTGACAGATATGACTCGGCTTTCTACAAGCGTGAGCTGAAAAAGCATGGGGTGAAGATACTGTCAGTCACCGAGAAACTGGATGACAGTCCTGAAAGCGTTATGCTGGAATCAGTGATCGAGGGAGTAGCGGAGTATTACTCTAAAAACCTCGGTCGTGAGACTATGAAGGGTCTCAAGGAGAATGCCTATAACGGCAAGCACACAGGCGGACTTGCTCCGCTGGGATATCGTGTGGATCCTGTCACAAAACGCGTGGAGATCGATCCCAACGAGGCAGGGGCGGTGCGGATGATATTCGAGATGGCAGCAAGCGGCGCTCATTATCCCGAGATAGTGGACAAGCTCAACGCCAAAGGCTACCGCACCAAAACTGGCAGAGAATTCAGCAGCTCGGGACTGCATGAGATCCTCAAAAATCAGAAGTATATCGGAATCTGCGTATACAATAAGCGTGTATCACAAGATGTCTGCAACAGCAGCCGCAGATTCAAGGACGAAAGCGAGTGGATAGTCCGCACGGATGTGTTTCCTCCGCTGGTGGATGAGGAGGTTTTCAACCTTGTTCAGGAACGCCTGAAAAAGCGTCAGGTAAGCGGACAGGCTCATCCGAAGGAGGTGTATCTGCTCAGCGGCAAGATACGCTGTGGAATATGCGGCACAGCCTACTGCGGCGAGCGCAAAAGGAGTGGGAAAGGGATAATATCTCACTCCTACTTCTGCAACAGCCGCAACAGAGGTCACGGCAGCAGTTGTGGAAATCCCTCAATAAACAGGTCGCTGATCGAGAGTTATGTGCTGGAGAGGCTTTCGGAATATGTTTTCTCGGACAGTCTTATCCCTGATATCGTAGGCAGCTACAACCGTTATCTGAGAGAGCAGAACGGCACAGCCATGCAGAGGCTTGCTGAGCTTGCCAAAGAAAACAGTTCATTGCAGAGTAAGATAAACTCCACCATTGAGCTGCTTATCGAAACCAAGTCAGCGGCTCTGAAGGATAAGCTTGCGCTGCTTGAAGCGAGGCAATCCGCTGTTCAGGCGGAGATCACCGGACTTAACTCAGGCAACATTGACAGAGCGGTTACGGAGGAGCAGCTGAAAGCGGCATTCTGCGAGATACGGGAATGCCTTACAAACGGCACACTGCACAACGTCAAGCGTCTGATAGATGCGTATGTGCATGAGGTGCTGGTGTATCCCGAAAAGGTTGTTGTGGTGTTCAATATGTTCCCGCACATAAAATTCCCAAAAAAACAAGACGAGGAGAGCCCTGACGAGGGGCTCTCCTCTGTTGCTTATCCCGAAGTGATGTCCGACGAGCTGTGCAGAAAACGCTACGACAGCCCTGATTTTGTGACAGGCTCCCGTGTGCTTGACCATAAAAGAGGGTTGAGTGGGGAGCCACCGTGATGATATATAGTTGTGTTTGTCTCAAGGATATGTAATAGTTCAGATGTTCTTGAA
>JAFSHE010000098.1 GCA_017440445.1 Oscillospiraceae bacterium
AAGTGCTCTGCCAACTGAGCTAATGGCCCCTATCATGGCAGGGATAGCAGGACTCGAACCTACGAAATGCCAGAATCAAAATCTGGTGCCTTACCGACTTGGCTATATCCCTAAATAAAATGGGGTGGGTAGTGGGAATCGAACCCACGATCTTCGGGACCACAATCCGACTCTTTAACCAACTAAGCCATACCCACCATGTATGGCACGCCATAAAGGATTCGAACCTTTGACCTACCGCTTAGAAGGCGGTTGCTCTATCCAGCTGAGCTAATGGCGCATAGCCTATACAGCGCATAAGCGCATTGGAGCGGGTGATGGGAATCGAACCCACGCGACCAGCTTGGAAGGCTGGGATTCTACCATTGAACTACACCCGCAAATAGGCATTTTTTCATAACGCTTAATTATTATAACACTATCGCCCCGTTTTGTCAAGGGGTTTTTGAAAATATTTTTCCAAACCAACCTTTCTGACAGGCTTTTCTGACGAAAACAGGACCTCAGACGGAAATGGCCTCTCCCCATCTGCCAAGCAGCGCCTCCTGTGAAACATCCACAAGCTGCATGTCCACGTCAGCTTTCGTACTGCATACAGTTACCGCAAAGCCCTCTGTCACCGCCGACGCAAAGCCGTACTTCCCTCTCAGTGCCACCGTATCCACGCTCCTGAGCGGCGTGGAAAGCCCTGTCCCCAGCAGCTTGATATATGCCTCCTTAGCCGTCCACGCACGGAAAAAACACCCGTCAGGGTCGTCAGAGCTTAGTATCAGCTCCCGCTCCGAGGCGGTGAAGAAATTCATCGCAGGCTTACGCTCCCTGTGCGAGATACGCTGTATATCCAGTCCCACAGGAGCATCGTCCCGCACAAAGGCTATCCATCCGTCGGAATGTGAAACGGAAAAATGAACATCCTCCCGTCCCGAAAGAAACGGCTTGCCGTGTTCTCTCCTGCCAAGACGCAGCTCATGCGGCAGAAGTCCTACTGTATCAGCAAGCTCAGCACGTATAAAAAGCTCCGTCATCAGCGAGGTGATCCTGTATTCCTCATTAAGGCTGCTTTGTATATTACGACGGCGCTCCTCCGATACAAACGGGAGAAACCGCACTATATCCTCATAACAGACGTGGGTCTTTAGTATCTTTACAGTCATAAATTCTCTCCCGAGATCAGAAAAAAGGGAAATGGGACAAGCCTCCCCGTAGTAAAGAAGTGATCGGGAGGCCTGCATATATTATAACAACCAAACCTACCATATCCCCAGTGGATACGGCTTTAATTGTTATAAGCTCTTATCAGTGGCGGAAATATCGCTTTTAAGCCGATAGAATTTGCTGGGTCTGTGTGCGTCGCCCGAGGTCATGCGCTCGGTCTCCTCTATCAAATCAGCGATCTTTCTGCGGAAATTTGCCTTGTGTACAGGTCTGCCGAGTATCAGCTCGTACACACGCTGGAGCGCAGGGAGTGTAAACTCCTTCGGCAGCAGCTCAAAGGCTATGGTGGAATACTCCACCTTGTTTCGTATACGCTCTCTGCCGTATTCTATCATCTTCCTGTGGTCGAAGGCGATCGCCTTGTCGGAGGAAAGCAGCTCGTCCACGTCGTACAGCGCCGCAGAAGCGGTTCTTTTTCCCGCCTTAAGGTTCAGCTTTCTGTGATCGGTAAGCGAGAGATAGGACACAGAGATTATCCTCATTCGTGGGTCACGTTCCACCTCTCCCCAGGTGTAGAGCTGCTCGAAATAGATGTCCGTCAGCCCCGCCTCCTCTGCTGCGCCACGCTTTGCGGCATGGTCTAGCGTTTCGTCTATACCGACGAAAACACCGGGCAGCGAAAGCATATCCTTATAGGGATGCTCGCTTCGCTCTATCAGCACGACCTTCAGCCTGTCCTCGTGTACAGTGAACACAAGCAGGTCCACCGCCACCGACGGACGATCAAACTCGTTTTTGTCGTAGGAGCGCAGATATTCTTTTTCAGTAGTCATTAGTGGTTATATCCTTTCGCGCGCAAGGTTAGTATCATTTTGTGACTTTCTGTAACTATATGATAGTACAAAAATGATACTAAGTCAAGAGGTTTATCGGATTTTCGGCATAACGCACAATAAATTCTTTTTTACGACCTTAAAAAGGAAAATTTTTTGTTATAAATATACAAATCAAACTGTGCTGCAATATCGATGTTCTTTTTCTCTTGCATGTAGGACTTCCGTATGGTATACTGTAATTAATTAACAGCGAAAGGATGATGCTTTTATGAAGATAGGCATACTCGGAGCGGGAAACATCGCCCGCACGATGGCACGCACCGTAAACGGAATGGATACCGCAGAACTTGCAGCGATCGGCTCCCGTGATATCGCAAAGGCGCAGGCATTTGCCGAGGAGTTCTCCATCCCCGTGGCTTATGGCAGCTACGAGGAGCTTGCACGTGACAGCTCCCTTGACCTTATCTATGTAGCCACACCGCACTCACGGCATTTCGAGGACATCATGCTGTGCCTTGAAAACGGCAGAAACGTACTGTGCGAAAAGCCATTCACAGCCAATGCAAAGCAGGCGGAGAAAGCGATAGCCCTCGCAGAGGAAAAGGGTCTGTACATCGGAGAGGCGATATGGACAAGATATCTCCCCATGCGCTTTACACTGGACGAGATACTGAAAAGCGGCGTCATCGGAGAGGTCACCTCGCTCACCGCAAACCTCGGCTATGCTATATCCCATGTGGAGCGCCTGATAAAGCCCGAGCTTGCAGGCGGCGCACTGCTTGACCTCGGAGTATATGCGATAAACTTCGCACTGATGGTATTCGGCACGGATATCGAAAGGATAGCCTCCTCCTGCGTGAAGAATGAATACGGTGTGGATATCCACAACAGCATAATAATGGATTTCGCAGGCGGCAGGACTGCCCTGCTTCACAGCAATGCAAATTCCAACACAGACCGTCGTGGAATGATATACGGCAGCCTCGGCAGGATAGAGTATGAAAACACCAACAACTGCGAGGGAATAACCGTCACCCTCAATGACGGCACCGTAAAGCGCTATGAAACTCCACCCCAGATAACGGGCTTTGAATACGAAGCGCAGGCGGCGCTTGACGCTATATCACGCAAGGAGACGGAATGTCCTCAGATGCCGCACAGCGAGATACTGAGAGTGATGCGGATAATGGACGACCTTCGTGCAGAATGGGGCATACGCTATCCCTTTGAATAATATCACGCACATATAGTAATCCCCCGTTTCTACGAAACGGGGGATTTGCCGTTATAGCTTTATGTCATTAGCAGCAGAGGCTGCGGAGCCACTCGCAAAGGGCGCTGAAGTCACAGCAAAATGTAAAGAAATTGCACATTATGTTGAACCTCCTTTATTATTTCCCTCAGGTGACCGGTCCCCCTCGGGATGCTTTAATTATACCATGATACGGGGTAGCTTTCAATGCAAAATATATGGAAACACAGTGGATATCTTCCGCCCTGCATCAGCAAAAAACCGCCCCGCATTATCTGCGGAGCGGTGAGATGTAATTATATCAGGATTTATGCCTTCTCAAGCATGGACTCTACCTTGTCGATGTCGGTAGCGTCTGCCTTCCTGAACAGCGCCTCTACCTTATCCTTATCCACCTTAGTGCAGAGGGATACACCGACAACCGCAACAAGTGCCAGTGCAAAGGCGGGAAGCAGAGAGTATACTCCAGTACCCGAAAGAACAGGAACGCTCTCCCAGATGATAACGGAAGCACCACCCACAGCAGCACCTGCAACAGCGCCCCAGATGGTCATTCTCTTCCAGAACAGGGACAGCAGCATAGCGGGACCGAATGCCGCACCAAGGCCTGCCCATGCGTAGGATACCAGTCCCATAACGGTACTGTTGGGGTCCATAGCAAGGAAGTATGCGATGACCGAGATACCGATAACCGCACCACGGCTTACCCACATCTGAGCCTTGTCGCTTGCGTCCTTCTTGAACAGCTTGAACATATCGTTTGTAACAGCGGAGGCTGTAACCAGAAGCTGAGAGTCAGCGGTACTCATGATAGCCGCAAGGATAGCGGAGAGTATCACACCTGCAAGCAGCGCAGGAAGCAGTGTGGAGGACAGGAACATGAATATCTTCTCAGCGTCGCCCAGTGCACTGAACTTAGCAAGCAACTCTGCGTTAGCATCGTTGGGATAGTTGAGGTACATGTAGCCGATGATACCTACCAGTACAGCAGCAACCAGTGTAACAGCTACCCAGATAACAGCGATGATACGTGACTTCTTGATAAGGTCGCTGGACTTGATAGCCATAAATCTTACGAGGATGTGGGGCATACCGAAGTAGCCGAGACCCCATGCAAGACCCGAAAGGATGGTCTGCCATGCAAAGGAGCCGTCCTGATTCTGGATGAAGCTTGTGTAGTACTCAACGATAAAGCCGTTTACATCAGCCACGGGGAACTCCACAGCAGAGAGGTTCGGCATGTTGCACAGTGCGACAAAGGGTACTACGATAAGTGCAAGGAACATCAGTATTCCCTGTATCATATCTGTCCAGCAAACAGCGAAGAAGCCGCCGAGGAAGGTATAGGATATGATGATAAGCGCACCGATGGTAAGAGATACCATGTAATCTGTTCCAAAAACGAAGTTGAACAGCTTTGCGCCCGCACTGAATGCGGATGCGGTGTACAGCAGGAAGAACACGAAGATGATAACTGCGCACACAAGACGTACCACAGGGCTTTCTGTGAAGAAGCGCTTCTGGAAGTACTCGGGGATAGTGATAGCGTCGCCCGCAGCGTAGGACATCTTACGAAGTCTTGCTGCAACAAGCTTCCAGTTGAGGTATGTACCGAAAAACAGACCGATAGCTATCCAGCTTTCAGTAAGGCCGCTTACTAAGATAGCTCCGGGCAGACCCATCAGCAGCCAGCCGCTCATGTCAGACGCCTGCGCAGAGATAGCTGTGGTCCAGGGACCCAGTGAACGTCCGCCGAGGAAGTAATCGGACATGCTCCTGGATTTCTTGTAGGAATAGATGCCTATCGCAAGCAGCATCAGTGCATAAACGACAAACACCACGATGGTAAGGAAATTGGTTTCCATGTGATTTCTCCTTTTCGTCCGCCTTGCGGCAGATTTTTTTTCAGCAAAAGCTATTTTATATTGTAACATAAATTGGTATATGATTTCAAGGGTTTGTGTAAAATTTGTGAATATTATTGAAAATTCGCAGGAAATATGCTACAATATATACGTTCGTATTCGTGTTTTTTATCGGACAAAGCGGCGGAAAACACAACTTCCGCAATATATCATCGGAAATAAGGGATAGCAATGTCAGAAAACACCTCCACGGGAGGACTTACATACAGACGCGGTGTGCGGGATGGTCTGCCCATCGCACTGGGATACCTGTCGGTATCCTTTACCTTCGGAATAACCGCAGTGGGAATGGGAATCCCCCCTCTCGCTGCGATACTGATATCAATGACCAACCTGACCTCTGCGGGACAGGTTGCGGGAATAGGCATAATCGCCGCAGGCGGCGGCTACATCGAGATGGCGCTGGCACAGCTTATCATCAACATGCGCTATGCGCTGATGAGCCTTTCCCTGTCGCAGAAGCTTGACAGAAAATACAATCTGTTTCACAGGATAGTAAGTGCATTCGGCATAACGGACGAGATATTCGCAGTGGCGTCGGGTCAGAAGTCCGATGTCCCGCCACGCTACATGTACGGGCTGATAACACTTCCCTACATCTTCTGGGCGGCAGGCACTGCGGGCGGCGCACTTCTCGGCGAGGTGCTGCCCGAAAGCATCAAGGCGGCGCTCGGTATTGCGATATACGGAATGTTCATCGCCATCGTTATTCCGCCCGCAAAAAAAAGCGGCGGAGTTCTTCGTGTTGCGATACTCGCCGCGATACTCAGCTGCGTGATATATTACGTCCCGCTTTTCGACGGGATATCCTCGGGCATTTCGGTAATAATCTGTACCATACTCGCTGCCGCATTCGGTGCGAAATTCTTCCCGCAGGATATCGGAGAGGAGGCTGCTTCGGATGATTGACACCTCCTATCTTATCATAAGCATCGCCGTTATGGCACTGGTGACGTATCTTATCAGGATGCTGCCGCTGGCGGCTTTCCGTAAGAAGATAAAGTCCAAATTCGTGATGAATTTCCTGTTCTATGTACCCTTTGCGGTGCTGAGCGCCATGACCATTCCTGCAGTATTCACAAGCTGCGGCACGGATACCTCTGCGCTTATCGCCGCCATAGTGGGATTTGTTGTGGCGGTCGTGCTGGCTTTCTTCGAGAGAGGTCTGCTGACCGTTGCGGTAAGCGCCTGCGCCGCCGCTTTCGTTGCGGATCTTATCGCAGGTCTGTGCGGGATGTCGTGACGCTCACTGAAAGGCCTCCGCAGCTATCCTCACCCCGAGGCAGAAGCCCTCGATAAACGAGGCACGCTCCTGCTCGCAGGACATGCTTTCCGTTACTTCGCACAGCTTTTCAAGGAGCTGCAGGCGCTGCCCGTCAAGCCCCGCCCTGAGGGCTTCGACCAGCCGCTCACGCTCGCTTGCAAGAAGTGCGTACTCAGCGGTGTTGCAGTATATTCTTGCGCCCGGCTCGAGGTTTCCGTTATACAGCGCTGTGATGGTGTCGTACATGGGGTTCTCCTTTGCTGTCGTCATGCAAAGCAGACGACGGTGTTATATTTGTGAATTGATTTTTTGTTTCACGAGTCAATTATAACACTTTTAAGTGTATTTGTCAATATATAAAATGTATTTTTATAAAACGAGGTGATATTTTGGCTATATTCGGCAACATGGTAAAAAAAATATTGATTGACAAGGGCATGAGCCAGAAAGAACTTGCCTCGTTATGCGGTATTTCGGCTAATAATCTAAATAATATCCTTAATCGTGACAATGTTACATTGGACAAAATGAAACAGATATCGGAAGCTCTTGACTGTGAGCTTACTATCGAATTAAAACCCAAATAAAACAATTTTTTACGTGTTCAAAATTAATTTGCGCCATAGGCAAAGGGACAACCCTTGGGGAGGGGGAAAAGAAAAACTAAAAAACAAAAAGCGGACATTCCCCCTCCCCAACGGTTTTCCCTCTGCACTCTCTTTCCCCAACCCCACCCCTTTGTCCGCTTTTTATTTTCTGTCTAGTCAGTTTGTGACAGGATAATTTTTAGATATGCCTTTTTTCGAACACGAGTACGGGTGACAGCGATTTTTCTGGTTTTGCGTAGCAAAATCGTTGTCGCTCCGACAACGAAAGAAAAATTGCAGCGTTGACGGCGCAGCCGTCAACCCGTGCACTCTCTTTCCCGACCCCTAACCCCCTCCTCGTTTTTTGTGGGGGGGCGGCTCAAATATATATTGTCATATTCTTATAAGACAGTGTAAAATAGCCCGCCTGTCCCATATAAAGTCCGACAGAAAATAAAAAGCGGACAAAAGGGTGGGGTTGGGGAAAGAGAGTGCAGAGGGAAAACCGTCGGGGAGGGGAAATGTCCGCTTTTTGTTTTTTAGTTTTTCTTTTTCCCCTCCCCGAGGGTTGTCCCTTTGCCCCTATCACAAAATAATTCCGAACTCGATAACCCACTATTATCACTGATAAACCATCGTCACGAAATGTATTTCAAACCACGAAAAAAGCTTTATCACAAAAAAATCATCGCCCACATTTTTTAAACCAAACATGAAAATAACCTTAAAAGGAGATTCCCAAAATGAAGATAATGTTTGCATCCGATATCCATGGCTCTGCGCTTTTCTGCGAAAAGACGCTTGACGCCTACCGCAGGGAGGGCGCTGAAAAGCTCTGTCTGCTGGGAGATATCCTCTACCACGGACCGAGGAACGACCTGCCCGAGGGTCACGCACCGAAAAAGGTGATACCCATGCTGAACGGGATAAAGAACGAGCTTCTCTGCGTGCGCGGAAACTGCGACACCGAGGTGGATCAGATGGTGCTTGAATTCCCCGTGCTTGCAGACTATGCGATGATCTTCGTTGACGGGCGCAGCTTTTTCCTGTCCCACGGACATCATCACAACCCCGAGGCGCTGCCTCCGCTGAAAAAGGGCGATGTGCTGATAAACGGTCACACCCACGTGCTGCGTGCCTTTGAAAAGGACGGCATCCACTGTCTTAATGTGGGCTCCGTGTCGCTGCCCAAGGAGAACAATCCCCGCAGCTACATGGTCTATGAGGACGGAACCTTCACGATAAAGACCCTCGACGGCGGGGAGATACTTACCTATTCCGTCTGAGCGCTTGACAAATCCTGCTGTTGTGGTAAAATAAAAGGTGAGAGCCTTTTTTCAGACGAGGAATATTTAATACGGGTTGCTATTGTGGTTTTGTTATGCTTGCCGAACCGTGGTTTTATTGTAGCATAAGTTGACATATATGTCAACTATATTTCAAAGATATTTGTCGGTTTTCGCTGACTTCTGTGCAAAATATACAGATTGGATGTGATCGTTATTACTGGTTTTAGTGATGTTGTTAAGCGCAAATTAAAAGAAAAAGGATTAAACCAACAGCATATCGCAAATAATCTACAAATTGACAAATCAGCAGTTAGTCACCTGCTAAACCGAGATAATATATCGCTGGATAAAATGCAAGCCATAGCAAAAGCTTTAAACTGCGATCTGGTTATTGAGTTAAAAGATAAAGAGGATTAATTTACGGCGGCTCGGATGAGCCGCTGTTTCTGTTTTTAAGCTATGACAGATACGGGCGACCTGTGGTCGCCCGTTTTTTCCGACAAACCAAAATGCCGCAGTGTTACCTGCGACATTCGTTTTTATTCAAATCTGAACCACTCGAAATCGAACTTCGTTCCGGGGAGGAATACAAAGCTGATATCGTTTCTGCCCGTAAGCCTCGGGATGTCAAAGCGCTGCTCACTCAGCTCCTCGGAGTGCATGAACTCAAGCAGCACGCTGGTCTGCTCGCCGCCCTCGGGAGTGTATCTCAGCTGCACCTGATTGGAGGGGTTTGCGGTAATTCCACGGATGGTAACAGCGGATGTGCCGTTCTCTCCGAAATCAAGTCCCTCGTAATTGATGATAACGTTATTTCCGATGCCCACAACACTGCGGCCATCTATGCGGTAATCATCACCGTAGATGCTGTCGCTCTCGGCGGTGTAGTTGGTATCGAATGCACGATCTATTGCAGCAAATTCAAAGCCACCGAAGGTAACACGAGAATCGATCACGATACTGATGGTATGAAGTCCCCTCAGTCTTGCGGGAAGTGCGAAGCGCTCAGGCACAAATCCGCACCAGTGCTTGTTATCGTGATATGTTATCCTGCTGATAAGCTCTGCGCCCTCCTCGCCGGGGATGCCGTCCCATACCTCGACAGGCATATCAAAGCAGGTGCCGATGTGGATTATTATCTCCTCTGCGCCTGTTCTTCCCAGGTCAACGTTATTGTAGCTCATAACGGTCCTTCCGTCAAAGCTGCCGATAGCGCCGTCCTCCACAAGATTTACCGTAACGTTGGAGCTGTCAAGCTGGCTTGCGGAGATAAAGCTGTATGCGTCACGGGTAGCCGCACCCAGTCCTGCAACACTGAACACCACATCCGCACATACCTGCGGCTGAGATGCGCCGTTGTTCACGAATGCACGTGCGATGAACTCGCCGTCACCGAGGGCTGTTACAGTAGCCTTTTCGCCGTCCCACTGAACGGTTGCGTTGTTTACCTCAACTCCCGTATTGCGCACGCACTTCCATGTGATGTCGGAATATGTCGCATTTTCGGGCAGGAGCTTTACACGTATCTCGGCTGTTTTTCTGTCCGCATCAAGCTCACGTGTGTCGCAGAGGGGAACTATCTTTCTTACGGGGACTTCATCCGTGTACTCCGTTTTTACTGCGGGGAATGAATTTTCCGCAGCTGCGGATACGCCGCTGATATCCTCGTCATAAGCGCAGTGGCTTGGTATTACAAGCTCCGCAGAGGCAAGTCCCTCGGAGGCAGCCTTTATAATGATATCGCCCGCCTGTGTCGTGGACCTCACCATAGCAAGCAGCTTGCCGCTGAAAAGTCTGCGGTTGTCGCCCTTGTAGCTGTCGTAGTCGGTGCTGTCGCCATTGTCAAGTCCCACAAGACGGCCTGCACCGCTTACCTCTACCCTGATGCGGTTTCTTGCGTTACCGACGGGATTTCCGTCCTTATCGGTGACGGATATCTCAACAAAGCATATATCTGTGCCGTTTGCAAAACAGGTACCCTCGCCATCCTCCTTCAGGACTATCTGCGCAGGGTCGCCGTTTGAGCGCAGAGTTTCCTCTGCGATGACCTCGCCGCTCTCGTCATAGCCCTTTGCGGTAAGCTCGCCCGCCTTGTACGCAACACGGAACTCCGCACGCATCCTCTCGTCGGTGAGCAGCTTCATCTCGTGCTTTCCGAGACTTTCGCCGTTAAGGAAAAGCTCCACGGTATGTGCGTTGCTGTAAATGATGACATCTGTCATATCGCCGTCGTTGAAATCCCAGTAGGATGGTACGATGTGTATCATAGGCTCATCTGTCCACACGCTCTTATAAAAATAATATGCGTCCTTGGGGAAGCCCGCTGTATCAACGATGCCGAAATAGCTGTTTTTGGTGGAGTAGGGCGTAGGCTCTCCGATATAGTCAAAGCCCGTCCAGACAAACTGACCGCCGCAGAAATCATGGTCACGGTCAAGTCGCCATGACTTCATGGCGGAGCTGCCCCAGCCCACAACGCTGTTGTCGAGGGAGCTGCACTGCAGGTCCTCATGCGTGAGTATAGGAGTATCCGCAGGGAAATGATATATTCCTCTGGAGCGCACTGCGGAGGCAGTTTCGCTGCCGTATATCATCCAGTCGGGATATTTTGCGTGGTGGTCGTTATACAGACGCTCGGTGTAATTGTAGCCCGCAAGCTTTACGATGTCCGAGCACTTCTGTGCATTTTCGCTGCCCATGAAGTTGGAGCCGATGGTAGCACGTGCGTTGTGCTTGGGGTCGTACTTCTCAACATAATCGTAAAGTCGCTGTGTTATCTCTATTCCGTGGGGGTCGTTGGTGTCGCTTATCTCGTTTCCGATACTCCACATTATCATAGAGGGGCTGTTTCTGTCACGCTCTATCCAGCTTCTTACATCACGCTCTGCATGCTCCTTGAAGAAACGGTGGTTGTCGAACTCCGTCTTGGAATTCTCCCACATATCGAATGCCTCGCTGACTACCATAAGTCCCATATCCCTGCACATCTCCACAAGCTGACGTGCGGGCATATTGTGGGTTGTACGGACAGCGTTGCAGCCCATCTCCTTCATTATCCTGAGCTGACGATACAGCGCAGTATCGTTCACCGCTGCGCCCAGTGCGCCCAGGTCGTGGTGCATGCACACGCCGTGGAGCTTGAGCTGCTTTCCGTTCAGCACAAAGCCCTTTTCGGGGCTGAATTCCACAGTGCGGTAGCCGTAGGTTATATACTGCACCTCGATAAGCTCATCGTTTTTGTACAGCTCCACCTCCAGCATGTACACCTCGGGAGAGGTCACATCCCATACTGCGGGCGCTGTGATATCAAAGCTGTTGGAAAAGCACTCCGTACCTCCGCCGAACTTCGCCTGCTGCTTGAAGCCTGCGATAACATTGTAATCGGGTGACAGCACCTGGAATACCATCGTGATATCCGCTGCCTCGCCGCAGATATCTGTTTCTATCTCGGTGTGCCATGTATCGCCCTCTCCCTTTTCGGAGTGGATATACACGCCGTTCGTGCGGATGTAGGTATTGTCACGCAGCTTAAGCGTAACGTCACGGAAGATTCCTGCGCCCGAATACCAGCGGGAATTCGGGGACTCGTACTTCACACGGACGAGTATCTCGTTATCGCCCTCGGAAAGGAAATCAGTGATATCATACTCGAAGGCGGAATAGCCGTAGGTCCATGTGCCGACCTCTTTTCCGTTTACGAAAACGGTGGAGTTCATGTAAACTCCGTCGAAATTAAGCAGCACCCTGCCTGAAAGCTGCTCCGCAGAAACGGACAGCGTACGTCTGTACCAGCCCTCGCCCGTCTTGTAGAGGTTTGCGGTATCCCCGATGAGCCAGTCATGGGGAAGCTCCACATCATACCATTTTTTCGATACGAGAGCGGAAAGCTCCGTGCCTATATCACAAAGGCAGAACTGCCAGCTATCGTTAAAAAGAATGTCCTTGGAATGCATTTATTGTCCTCCTTATCCCTTGTATAGCATATCCAGCGTTTTCAGAAACTGCTTTTCGGTCTGCTCAAATGCCACAAAGCTGTAATCGGGCTGAGTTTTTATCTCGGGTGCGGTATCAAACAGCGCAAGCCCGCCGAGCGCCAGAAACTCATGGTACAGCATGGCGTCGTCTATCTCAGCCACCGCACGGAGAAGCTCCGCATCCTCAGGGTCAAGCCCGAAGCGACGGTATATCACCGCCTGCAATCGCTTTTCTATCTCCCTGTACTCCGTAAGCTGCCGTTTTACAGGTCGGGTGATATCCGAGATAAACGCCTCGCTTGCGTCATGAAGCAGGCAGGCAAGCCGCACTCTCTCCGAATATCCACGGGCGTGCGCCTCACGCTCACAGGAAAGACAGTGCTGCGCCACCGAATAAAACCCGCTGAAATGCCCGTTTGCACGGCACATATATGATAAAGCATGTGCGATATCCTGTGCACAGATGTCCTCCTCACATGGAGAAAGCGGCGAGAAGCTCACGCCGCTGTATGTATAGATACAATTTTCAGGTATCATCGTTCCTCCGTTAATTGGGAATGACAGCTATTGCGTCATCCACAACAGTTACCCTCGACCTGCCATGCACCTCGCCCACATCAAGGGTAAGGAAGTTAATGCAGAAGTGCGCACCAGGGAATATCACATTGGCACGTGCCGAGAAGAAATCCTTCTGCTGTATCTCATCGTCAAGCTGAGATATGAGCAGTGTAAGCTCCTTTTTCTTTACCGAGCTGAACAGCTTGTTCTGCGTTTCAAGCTTCATCTTCTTCTGCTGCTCGTCCGAGAGCTTGCCGCCCTGCTGCGACTTACGGAATTTAAGGAACTCAAGGTTCTTTACTGCGTTCTCGTATTTCTCGACATACTGCTGAAGCTCGTTCTCCGCCTTGCGCTTTCTTGCAAAGGTAACGGAGCCGTCGCCTATATTTATCTCAGTCCTTGTGTATTTCTCCGAGCCGATAACGCCCGCCACCACATCACGCATGGCGGTTATCTTGCCGCCGACTATCGCACCGTTTGCGCCCTTCGCCTTAAGGTCGCCGTAGCAGAACACCTCGCTGAAGGTGAACTCCTTTGCCTCCACATTTCCCTTGGAGGTAAGCGTGGAGCTCTGGCAGAAGCCAACCGTCACGTTGCCCTCAGCCTTGAGGGTGGAGCTTACAAGTCCGCCGCCGATGACCACGTTTCCGCCCGCCTCTATCTCGGAGGAGAACACGCTGCCGTCGATACGCAGGTTCTTTCCCGCCTTGACGCTGAAGCCCTCCAAAACGTTGCCCTTTATATGCACATCACCGAAGAAGTTTATATTTCCCACAGAGATATCAAGGTCGCTGCGGACAGTTACGGTATCCTCAACATTGAAGCAGCCCACGCCGTACATTACATGTCCGTCACACGCAGCAACTATGTACTTGCCGTCAACGGTCATTACGGAGTTCTTGCCTACCGTTACCTTTGCGGGCTTTCCAGGCTCGGGCGGGATAGGCTCTCCGAAGATGTTGACACCAGGCTCGCCCTCTGTCGGCGGGGTTATCTCAGCGATGATATCGCCCTTGCGTATAGGAACTATCGTATTCAGCTCACGGAAGTTTGCAACGCCAAACTCGTCCTGCTTAGGCTGAAGCACACGCTTTCTCTCGTATTTGTAATCCACCGTGCCGTTTGCTCCGCACTTCGCAGGGGTAGCTCTCGCCACGCATATCGAGGTCTCATACACGTGATTGTCAAGCATGTCACGTATCTCGAACTCATCGATACCCATGGTTATGCGATTTGCCCTCAGCTCCTCGATGACCCTTTCCATCGTGACGGGTCTGCCGCCATTCTGCGGAGGGAACATTATCATATTGGCAAGCATGCCCGACTGGTCAAAGCTTATCTCCACCCTGCCATCTATGACAGGGGGTCTTTCCATTCTGGGGCCGCTGCCTGCTCGGTCTTCAATTCTTTCATCAAACATGTCTACACTCCGCATTCCGATATCCCCCCGAAACACGGAAGAATATCATAGTTCTTTTATTATATCAGGGACATCCGCAAGGCTTTCCGCCTGTGCGTGGATAAGTCCCGTAAGCTCCTCATCGGGAGGAGTGAGGTCAGGCACCATTATGGTGATACAGCCCGCAGACGCCGCAGACCGCACACCGTTTGGCGAGTCCTCCAGCGCAACGCACTCAGACGGGTCGAATCCCAGCTGCTGCGCCGCATAAAGATAGATATCGGGCTTTGGCTTGCCGCTTTCCACCATGGTGGCGCACACCACCTTGTCGAAATACCCGAAGATGCCCGCACTGTCGAGATATTCTTTAGCACGGACAAGGTCCGTCGCTGTTGCCACCGCTGCGGGTATGTGCATCTCCCTCAGCCACTGAAGCAGCTCACGCAGGCCTTTTTTCGTTTCAAGCCCTGTGCGTGAAAGCTCCTCCGCCATAAGCTCCATACGGCGGGAGCGCACCTTAACGTAATCAAAGCTCTCTCCGAATTCCTGCTGCAAATACGGTATCGCAAACTTTCTTGCAAGGCTGCGAAGATTGAGTGCATGCTCCCTCTGCATAGGGAAGCCCGCCTCATTCGCCGCCTGACACCAGTATTTTACCAGGTGCTTTTCCGTATCGAAGATAAGCCCGTCCATATCAAAAATAACTGCCTTGACCATGAATACCGACCTTTTTTGAAAAAACCGTGCAATACTGAGATGTAAGCAGGAATTATAAATAACCACTAAGTTTTTTCAAGAAAAATTTATCTTATTGTATATTATAACATGAGAATGTTCAACTGTCAATAACAAAATCGACTGACAGCACTTATTTTTCTATTTTTAGGCAATACGTAACATGCACCGATATCTAACCATGCATTATCGACGATAAGCACTTGATTTTCGGTACGGTTTTGAGTATAATATATAGTGGAGTATAATTATATAAGGGGCTGCTTTACATGTTTGAGAATATAAAAAAGCGCCTGCTTCATTTTGAAACAGACGGAGATATAATACCCGATTTCATCAAGGCACGGCTCAGAAAGACCGCCGCCCTGAGAAAGGTCGTACACGTGTGCTTTTACATACAGTGCGTGGCTGCCATCTCGGCGGGCGTGGCGGGGGTCATCCTTTCGGAGAGTGCTTTCGGCAGGATATTTTCTGCGGTCGCCGCAGTATGCGTGATAGCGGTGGCGTTTTTCGCTCTGGGCGGTCGCACGGGCGAAAAGATAGCCTCCTGCGGGCTTGACCTCATCTATACGGTGATAGGCTTCTGTATCGGGGAATTTTCCATGAAGATATGTGCGGTGCTGTTACTCATCGCCACACTTGCGGCGCTTACGGAGTGCTTTGCGGGATACTTCCGCCTGTGGCTGCTGGAATTCCCGCCGCGCACGCTTAAGAGCGAAAACTACACGCTGACCGAAAAGGCTGTGCAGGCAGCCGAGGAGGAGCTTACGCTCCCGCCGCCCGAGCCGCAGAAATCCGAGCTGATGGAAGTAGCCGAGGCTTTTATGGAGATAGTAAAATGAGTACGAAGAAGATAGCGCTGTGCGGACTTTTCATCTGCTTTGCGGCGGCACTTTCCGCTGCGGAAACGATGCTGCCGCCGATTGTGCCTATCCCAGGAGTAAGAGTGGGACTAGGAAACATCGTAACGCTTTTCGTGCTGTACATAGGCGGCGGCTGGCGTGCCGCAGATGCGCTTACAATATCGATACTGCGCTGCTTTCTTGCGGCGCTGATAACAGGCTCGCTGATGAGCGCAGCCTACGGAATCATGGGCGGACTGCTGTCCCTCGGTGCGATGCTGGTGATGCGCAGGCTTCTCCCCCGTGAAAACAGGGAGAAATATCTCCCCTTTACGGGAGTTGCGGGTGCGGTATTCCACATCATCGGGCAGCTGCTTACGGCTGTGATATTCTACGGCACGTTTTCGGTGCTGGCATATCTCCCCATACTGCTTTCCTCCGCTATCATCGGGGGAGCGTTTACGGGACTGTGTACTATGCTCCTGCTGCGAAAGA
>JAFSHE010000099.1 GCA_017440445.1 Oscillospiraceae bacterium
AGCTTATATGCGAGGGAACGACTTTTTCAAGAGAGGGGTATTTTGCTGAAACCGAGAAATCGCTGGAAGAAAAGGCTGTGAAGCTGTTTTCCGAAAACAAAGGTCCTGTTTTTATCCTGCAATCATCGATGAATATAGACAGAGCAGTAACTATGTATCGTGCTGCAAAGCGAACCGGCCGAGTATTCCTTGAAGACGCGTATATGGCAGGCATCACAACCGCCGCAGGAGAGCATATTCCCAACCCGAAGTTCAGCGATGTCTATGCATTTATAACCAGTCCGTCAAAATACGAATATATTTCAGGTTATAAAAGAAAAGTCGGTAAGGACAGAATATCCAAAATGCACTTTGCGATGTGCGTGCGAACTTCCATGCTTTCGTATCTGAGATCACTTTCGGCAAAAATGTCTTTTGAAGACGGATTGCTCATCTATTCATTCTGGAGCGGATACAGAAATAGCGAAAGTATGAAAGAGTTTTTAGAAGATTGCGAGGCTATGGGACTTAAGATCAAAACGCTTCACACAAGCGGACACGCCGATGAAGATGCAGTCAGGAAGCTGATCGATACTGTAGATCCCGATATCATAATTCCTGTTCATACAGAAAACGCAGTTAGATTCAGAGAGATCGCTCCCGGAATTATAGTAGAGATATAAAAATAACCGTCTGAATATTTACAGTAAAAGCCGACAGTACAGATGTGCTATCGGCTTTGATTATTTAAACAACAGCCTCAACTATCGTCTTGCCGTCGCATTCTATGGTGGTTATACCCACCTTCTTATTCTTGTTGAAATTAAAGCTGAGGAGCCAGCCCTTATTCTGCTTGTAAGAGTCAAGATATTCTGCAAGCTGCTTTTCGCCTCGCTTGTTGTACTCGTCGCCGTGCCATATCTTCATTTCGATTATGAACTGCTTTCCGAGGTAGTCTATGACGATATCGGTGCGCTTCATATCTCTTGTTGCGGCTTCGATATAGTAGTTTCCAGTGCCGTTGATGATAGGCTTCAGGTACAACAGGAACAGCTTTCTTCCGTTTTCCTCAACAAATGTACTGTCGTTATCCCTGTACACCTCTGTGAAATGCTCCACGAACTTCTGCATCACAAGATCCATATTCAGCTCGCCGTTTTCGACAAACTGATTCTTGTTCAGTGCGCCTGCGCTGTAGGTCTTGCTGTTCTGCTCCTCAAAAAGGAAGTAGTTATACAGCATCGTCTCAAAGATACGGTTTGTAACGCAGAGAGAGCCGTTGTTATTCGCAAGGATACCGAACATCGTTCCGAGATCAATGGCAGGGTCATAGAGATTATAGGAATAACTGATGCCGCTGAAAAGCATCCTTCTGAGTATATCCAGCAGTGAGCTGTATTCGTGAAGCTTCTTGAACAGGTCATCAAAAAGCGTATTCTTTTCGTTGAGTATCAGCTTTACTGCTCTTTCAACTCCGTCAATATCCCAGGAGAGAGGCTGCTCGTCTATCAGCTTGCATATCCTTGAAACAAGGAACGGATAACCCGAGGTGTAATTATATATCTCCTGTGAGATAGCTGCGATATCCATACCTGTGGAATGGTCAGATTCATAATCAGTAAGCATACCTGCTATGTCAGCGGCGGAGAAGCTCATATCCACATCA
>JAFSHE010000007.1 GCA_017440445.1 Oscillospiraceae bacterium
TAGGGCGATACGTCAGCAGACCTAAAGTTCTTCTTAGTGGCTCACCTATATTAAGAAAGATATTCTCTGTCGGAAAAAGATTCCGTACAGACAAGACAGGCATCCTTATCTCTCAGCTTGCAGCCTGTGGTACTCCTGACTATGAGATACCTGAATCCCACAACTCCGCTCTGCTGACGGAGCTTCAGAAATCACTTCCCTCTTACATGGTCGAAAGTAATCCCGATTATATCGCTGTTGACTTCTACACAGCAGCAGGAGTCTCCTGCTATCAGCTCGGCGAAAACCTGTTTACTGGCTCAAAGCTGTTCCTCAAATCAAAGTTTTATCGTGACCAGAAACAGGACTTTATTCACCTGCGTCCACCATTCGAGGACGTGATATGGAAAGCACGCATCGCTGATTTCGCAAACGCAGTTCTTAAGGCAGTACCCTCTGAAAGAGTAATACTGTTCAGACAGAGCTTCCCTGACAAGCGTGCTGATCTGGAAAGATTGAGTTCAGCCCCCTCACAGAAGGCTCTGAATCAACGTATACGAGAGATGGAGGACTATTTTATTAGTCTTGTTCATCCTGCGGTAGTAGACCTTTCAGCAACCTACCTGACAACAGGCAAAAAGCTGTCATCGTTTGAGGATGAATACTTCACCGACGCATACAATGCTTTCTGCACTCTTACTGAACCAATCGGACGTAGATATATAAAACAGCCCGATGTTGAGCTATGGTTCAGCCGTGTCATGAAATACTACGACAGCATGGCTGAAAAGGGCATCCGCAACTGGCTACTTGATATGAGCAGCGCCGCAGACCTTATCATCGCATATACAAGCAAGGCTTTTGCGGGCGAGCATGCTTCAAGGCTCATCAGACTAAAGAAGATGGGCTGCTCAGATCTGCTTTCGGTCAGGGATTTCTTTGCCGAGGACAAGGGTGCGGAGGAGCTAATCGAAGCCGCTGAGATCATTTTTGCTGTGCTTGAAAAGAACCTTAACGGTCCTTATGAGTTCTACGAGCTTGCATTCAGAAAGAAGTTCCATATACTCCACAGGATGTCAAAGCTGCTTTCAAAAGAAATCGCTGCTCCCGTTGACGAGGACAGCTCAGAGCTTGTTTTTATCATACGCAACAAGCCTCAGATAAAGAAATACACCACCGCACTGCGGAACATCTGCGTTGATGTATGGGGAAGTACGATATCCCGTGGCGCACTTAACAAAGCACATGGAATCCACATGGGAAAATATGTGTTCAGACAGCCTGCCTTACTCGCTTTTGACGAGCCTGTACCCTGCGAGATTCCCGAGGATACCGACAAATTCTGCTCTGACAGCCGCCGCAGACGTATGATAGGCGATGTTTTCAGCCGTGCAGGTGTAAACACTGTAACACGCAGCGGCTCAAAATGGCTGCTTTTGGACTTCTACGACCTGATATGCAGAGTTTCGGAATTTAACGGCGCACTTTACCGTGTTGACGACTACATAGCCAAAACGGAATTCTACAAGGAAATCAATCCCGAAAACAACACCTGCTATCTCTTTGAAAAGCGTGATATGAGATACTCTGTCGAGATGCTGACCCGCTTTGCAAAGACCATGTCGGAGAAATACGGAAAAAATATCATCCTGCTCAAATCCGAGCCGAAAAAGCAATTCCTTACCAGCAGAGGATATTCTTCTGTAATGCAGGCCGACCCGATGTTTGATATCAAAAAGAAATTCATTGGTCTGTGCGAGGAACGTTTTATTACGCTCACACAATGCTATGTAATTGATATTGCAAGCGGAAAGGAGACGCGAATTACAGATGACGGTACTGATGTGATACTGAACGGTTATGCATCCTGGGTCTACTATGAGGAGATTTTCGGACGTCCTTCAAAATATCGTGCATTCTGGTGGTCTCCTGA
>JAFSHE010000100.1 GCA_017440445.1 Oscillospiraceae bacterium
CCCTGTGTAAGCCCTGCACGCTCCCGCAGGACACGTATCTTTGCTCCTATTCCCATATTCCCTCCTGTTTTCTCTTACTCCATATCTTTCCTCAAGCTTATTAAGCGCACTCTTTCGCAGAAGAAATACCCTGCGGTCGCTCATGTACATCTTGTCCGCTATCTGCTCCCACGTCATGCCGAGAATAAAATACCGCTCTATAACGCCCCGCTCCTCGCCGTGAAGCACACTGATAAGCTCCAGTGCCGCAAGCTTTGCATCCGCCGCAAGGTCTATCTGCTCGTTTATCATCCCCTCAAGCTTTGCAAGCTTTTCGGCTGTGCGCTGAGCATTTTCACGGCTCTGGCAGCCCCTCGCCGCTATACGATGCAGACGCTCCAGATGCTCCAGCTGCGCAGATATCTCCAGCTCGTAAGAACGTGCACGCTCCAGCACGTCCAGTATATCATCCATTATATCAGCTCCTCTCTTTGTTCATCAAGATGTTCACTGTATGAACAGTATAGCACAAGTTACTTGTGCTTGTCAAGAGGAGATTTCATCATTTCTTGAATTTTTCAGTTTTTTGCAGTTTTTTTGAGTTTTTTGAGAAAACCACTTGACAAAAATGTGTATAGGTGATATATTGTATATAACAGATATACACATTAAGCACAAACATCACTTTAAAAGAGGTTTCAGATGAACATAATTATTTCAAACTCTGCGGGTACTCCGATATACGAGCAGATAGCCTCGCAGATAAAAGCCATGATAATGCAGGGTACGCTGAAGGAGGGCGATGCGCTCCCCTCGATGCGCACACTGGCACAGGACCTGCGTGTCAGTGTGATAACCACCAAGCGTGCCTACGAGATACTCGAAACAGAGGGAATGATAGAATCCTTTACAGGACGTGGCAGCTTCGTATCGGCGCAGGACCCCATGCTGATGCGGGAGCAGAATCTGCGTGAGATAGAGCTGCATTTGTCCAAAGCCGCTGATATAGCAAAGCGCAGCGGCATTACTCAGGCCGAGGTAGCCGAGATACTTTCACTGATGTTTGAGGAATAACATCTGCCGCAGCATGCGGCAAACCGTAACTTCCGATTTCTATATTTTAGCTAAAAAGTAATTTTATGGAGGAAAATATTATGGAAAACAGCATTGAGATCAAGGGCTTATGCCGAAAATACCCCCAGTTTCAGCTCAAGGACATCAGCTTTAACGTTCCCTGCGGAACTGTAATGGGCTTTATCGGAGAGAACGGTGCGGGAAAATCCACCACGATAAAGGCTATACTTGGACTTCTCAACAAGGGCGAGGGCAGCATAAAGGTACTCGGCGAGGACGCCGCAGACCTCTCCCCCGCAGTAAAGGAGAAGATCGGAATAGTTTTCGACGGACTTTCTTTCCCTGAAACACTGAACGCTGTTCAGCTCGATAAGGTAATGGCAGGTCTGTACAAGACATGGAACAGCGAAGTATTCTTCGGCTACCTGAAGCGCTTTGACCTGCCGCTGAAAAAGAAGTTCAAGGGCTTCTCCCGTGGTATGCAGATGCGCCTTTCCATCGCAGCGGCGCTGTCGCACGACCCGCAGCTGCTCGTACTGGATGAGCCTACCAGCGGACTTGACCCCGTAATGCGCAGCGAGATACTGGATATCTTCCTGGAATTCATGCAGGACGAAACTCACTCCATACTGCTGTCAACACATATAACAAGCGACCTTGAGCATATTGCAGACTACATAACCTTCATCCACAAGGGCGAGCTGATATTCACTCAGGAGCGCAACGAGATGCGTGACAAGTACCGCATCCTGAAATGCACCCCCGAGGACGTGGAGCGCATGGACAAGGCTGACATAATCGGCATGAAAAAGACCCGCTTCACCGTTGAGGTGCTGACAGACGCTGCCGACAAGTACCCCGATATCGTTGCGGATATCCCCTCCATCGAGGATATAATGGTATACTATGTAAAGGAGCAGTAACATGAAAGCAATGCTGTACACCTATCTTAAGCTGAACACGAAATACTGGATAGCTGCCGCTGTATCGCTGGTATTCTCCATCGTTTTGTGTGTCATATTCATCCAGTCGGCGAAGGAGGACCCCGAGGCAGGAGGCGTTGCCGCCATGCTGTTACTGCTTACACCGCTGTTTGCACCTATAATGCTTGCCGAGCCTCTCGGTCACTACCTTGAGGACAGTATGAAATCCCGTTTTGTCTGCCACGTTCTCGCATCGAAGGTCACAAGGCATCAGTTCGTGCTGTTCTATCTGCTGACAGATATCATCACAACGCTTGTCGGAGCAGGGCTTGTTATAATTAACTACGTTGTATTCGACGCATTTGATTTCGAGGCATGGGATCTGCTGCCGTCAGTGTTCATATTACTTGCAGGGACTGCTCTTGTAAACTGGATCACCCTGCCGCTTACCATCTCCCTGAAAAGCACCGAAAAGGCAGGTGCGATAGTAGGTCTTGTACTGGGCTTTGGAGTAGTGCTTCCTGCAATGCTCATATTCGTCCATTCCTCTGAGGGCGCACCCACCGATCAGATGATAGCCAATCTGCTGTCGCCCTCCCCTGAAACCCAGGCGATAACCTATGCGGTAATGGCGGTACTGTTCGTGCTGTTCTACTTTATACTGTACAAGCGAGTAAAGAGAGGTGACCTGTAATGAAAGGACTTATACTGAAGGACCTTTACTGCACAAGATTTCTTGCGATATGCATGCTGCTTTTAATGCTGCTGCCTAATCTTCTGCTTATGCTTGCAGGCGGCGGAATGTTTGTTTCCGAAGAAGTAAATGGCATTATGATGGATATTTCGGGCGTTATGATGCACGGCCTTATGAACTTTGTGAACATCGCTGTATGCTCATCTGTTGCACTGTCTGTTGCATCCATCGACCAGAATTGCGGCTGGGACAGGTTTCAGCGTGCGACCCCTGTCACCGCAGGTCAGATAGTTCTGAGCAGGCTGATCTCCACATGTATCATCGTAGGTGGATTTACGCTGTATGCGATAGCGCTCAACCTGCTGTCAGGCTCACTGTTCGGACTGAACACCGAGCTGCTTATCGCTATCCCCCTTTCCATAGGCTTTTTCGAGGTCGCTGTTATATCTCCTGTATATCCGCTGTCGCTTAAGCTCGGAATAAAGATCGCAAACTACATCCATCTCGGCATGATGATGCTTGGCATGGCACTGATCATAGGAATTGCTACGCTTGCCCTGACAAGCTCTGTTCCTTTCCTCATGATGAGGCTCTTTGCCTATGCGGGACTTCCGCTGCTTGCTGCCGCTTCGGGCTTTGCAAGCTACAAGGCAGGAAAAAAGCTGCTGCCTAATATAGAGGAATGATAAAAAAGCGGGGATGTTCCCCGCTTTTTTCGCACCATCAATAACACCACCGCATATTATTTTATCACTGACAGAAACGCTTTCGACCACGGCTACACATTGACTTTTTCTCAGTAAAGTGATATAATGAGTAAGAATGGGGTGTTTTCCAATGGCAATGATAATATTACTTACAGCGATAGTGCTGGTACTCTGTGCATTCTCCGACAGGCTTTCGGGAAAGATTGGCGTACCCGCCCTGCTGATATTTATAGGGATAGGTATGATCTTCGGCTCTGACGGTCTGCTGAAGATACCCTTTGAGAATTACAGCTTCGCTTCCTACGTGTGTGAGGCGGCGCTTATCGTGATAATGTTCACAGGCGGCTTCTCTGTCAAGTGGGAAAGCGCAAAGCCTGTTGCAGTGAAATCCTGTCTGCTGTCCACCTTAGGAGTTGCCGTAACAGCGGGAGTTACCATGCTGTTCTGCCGTTTCATACTCTGCTTCGGATGGGCAGAAAGCTTTCTTATCGGCGCTGTGATAAGCTCCACAGACGCAGCTTCGGTGTTCTCGGTGCTACGTTCAAGACGACTGAACCTCAAAAACGGGCTTGCACCGCTGCTTGAGGTAGAGAGCGGCTCAAACGACCCCTTCTCCTACATGCTGACCGTTATAGCCCTCGCCCTCATGAAGGGCGGTGATACAGGCTTTGTATGGTATCTGATATTTGCGCAGCTTGTATTCGGCGTCCTCGGCGGAGTACTTATCGGAATATGCGGAACATTCCTGCTTAAACGCTACAAGCCCTCCTCGGACGGCTTTGAGTTCATACTGTTCATAGCTGCGGCGCTGGCGGCGTATGCGCTGCCCTCGCTCATCAGCGGAAACGGATATCTTTCAGTATACATAGCGGGCGTTCTCATAGGAAACGCAGATGTTCCACAGAAGCGTGAGGCGGTCACTTTCCTCAACGGCATAACAGGGCTTTGCCAGATCGCAGTATTCTTCCTGCTGGGTCTGCTGTCCTCGCCATCAACGTTTGTACAGAGCATTGTCCCCGCACTGCTTATCTATCTGTGTCTTACACTTATCTCAAGACCCGTTGCGGTACTTATTTTCGGCGGAAAGTCACCGATACGTGACAGGCTGTTTATCTCATTTGCGGGACTCCGTGGCGCCTCCTCCATCGTATTTGCGATAATGGCAACGGTGGACGGCGGAAATACGCAGAACAATATCTTCAACATCGTATTC
>JAFSHE010000101.1 GCA_017440445.1 Oscillospiraceae bacterium
CATACCAAGCAAGTCCAATAATCAGTGTTTCCGGGGACAAGGCAAGTAGGCGTCACGGCATCCGTCTTCAGCAGTGTGTAGACTTTATTCGGATTATTGGTGTAAAGCGTTGCGTTGCCCGCGCAGTGAGATAGCGCGTAGACCTTGTTAACGTTGTTCATCGTAGGCACGGGATCGGTTCCTATAAGCTGACCCCAAATATCGCCGTCAACGTGTATCGCGAACTCTCCCTCTCCATAGGTAAAGTCCTTAGCAATCAGGTACGCGACCTCTCCGTTTGCAAACTGCTCCGCGGTTCTGCCACCGTTCTCGGTGGAAGTTGAGTACAGATAGTAGCAATTCTCGACGATCGTTACGGTATCGCTCTCACTCACGTACACACCATAAGTAAGAATCAATTCCTGATGCTCCTCTACAGTGATACTTCCGCTATTATAGCAATTTATAAATAAAGATGCATAAACGTCCGCGATGCCGCTTACGACGTACTCCAATTCATCAGACGCAAGCGATTCATCGATTTCTACGGTGATGTCGCCTGCATTATAGCAATTAACAACTACCGAACAGTCACAATAGCAAACTATACCGCCTATCGCAAGGAAGTCTTGGGGTGAACGAACGGTAATATCTCCCGTGTTGTAGCTGTTTTCCACGAATGAATCTCTACAGAAAGCAACCACTCCTGCCACGTAAGCGTCGTCATCGCAGATAATATCGCCCGTATTATAGCATCCCAATATGCGCGCCTCATCATAAGCGCCTCCTGCTACACCGCCTACGGCGGACCAGCTTAAAATCTTTATCGCTCCTTCGTTATGGCTGTCGGTCATCATAGCGCCGTATTCCGCGCAACCGACCACTCCTCCTACGCAATTTTCTCCCGAAATATCAATCTCGATATCTCCGGTATTCGTGAGGTCATCGTACTCTCCTCCATACGCGCATCCGACGACACCTCCCACGTAAGCCTCGTAGTATTCGCCTTCAGTCTTCTTTTCCGCGCAGACCGAAATATCGCCTTCGTTTCGGCAATCGGCTACAATTATCTCATAGGAATCGTGCAGTTCGTTCAAGCCTACCACGCCGCCGACGAAAAGCTCTGCGGATGACCCACATACTATCCGATCATAGCACAGCTTTATTTCGATGGCGGGATCGATGATGTAACTGCGGTGGACTACAACGGTTGTTCACAGAAGGTCACACCTCTAGGTTTCAAGTGGGAGGGCAAGGATGTTGTTCTTATCGAAACCACTTACACCTATAAGGACTATTATGAACAGACCGACCTTTTCGTAGGCGTTGAATATCCCCTGAACTACTGGAAGGTAGATGAGTCCACGGGCGAGACCTCTGACCTTACAACAAAGGGACTTTTCGGGTTTGATATCTATTCCTACGGCTGGGGAGATCAGACACGTGACAAATGCGCATGGATAGCAGGCGGGCTTTTCGGTGTTGATTCGGGACTTGAGGATCCGTTTGCTCAGAAAGAGAGCGAGTCCAACGCAGCTACTGCTGATATTGACCCTGCCGCACTTATAGGCACATGGTGCGATAAGGAAAGCTCCTGGGAGGATACATATTTCTTCGACTACGGGGGCTATGGCAGCTATACAAGCGGATTTGAAAACACCTTTACATACTCCGTTGACGGAAATACCCTTACCGTTTTTTATGCGGAGGATGACATTGACATCTTTACTGTAAGGTTTGACGGCGAAACTCTTGTTCTTATTGACGAGTACGAATACGAACAGCGCTTTGAAAAGGTCGCTGAAGAAACTGATACCGAAACCGAAACAGACAGCGGCGCAGAAGATGATATCAACCCTAATGTAACTGATATCATCGGCACATGGACGGAAAACGAAACAGGATATAATGAAACATTCACATTCTACGATGATGGCACAGGCTATTACAGCAGCCTCAGCGAGGATGGAACCTATGAATGTGGATTTACCTATGAGTTTTTCAGCAGCGACTATATTGACATTTACTACGATGACGGCGATGTAGGCGGATTCCTTATAGCAATTGACGGCGACAAGATGACAGTCAGAAATGATTATATCGGGGATATGATCTTTACACGCCAGTAAGCCTCCTCACCAGATAACAGAGAGCGAAGGGGTATTTATGCTCTTTCGCTCTTATGCTTTATAAACAGAAAGGGACGAGCAGTGAATGACAAATGCGCTCCGCCATACGATATCGCATTTGACGATAATTACCGTGAACTATGCACATGGGCAGATATAATGGAGATACCCGAATACAAGCACTGATAAAGGAGAGAGTAATGTATCATTCAAAATACAACCACGATATAACATATTTTTTCACCTGGGGCAGACCTGTACTGATCGAAGGAAACGGTCCCGTCTGCAAGGAGGACACAGACATAGGAAAGGAAAACTGGACACAGGAATACACTCAACTGCATTTCAAGGATGGTATTACGGAGATAAAAAAGGGCTTTCTCGAATCGTTTCCGATCCTGAAAACTATCATCATAGACAGCTCTGTGAAAAACATTGAAATGACAGACGAGCTGCGTGTCCTGCTGAAAAACAACAGCGTTGTCATACGTGGCAGTTATGATAGCTATGCAGAACGATTTGCTGAGGAAAACAAGCTGCTGTTCATTCACAAGGATATTTATATCGGTATAAGGCGCAACGAGGAGTATCAGGAATCAAGGACCGTGACGCTGCATTTTGACGAAAGCAGTAAGATGAACCTTGTGTATGAGGATTTCTGTCAGGGAATTTCCGCAGGCAATACAATGGGCGGAGAGTTCACTCGGGATATGCCCGAAGAATTCCATCGTGGCTGCACTCTTGAGGAATTTGCGGATATGATGCCCGAAGCTTACTTCGATCAGATACTGAAAAACAAGGAGCTTAAAGCTTTTCTTGACAGCTATGCCGAGCGTAAATAATAATTCAAAAAGTATATGACATATCAAAGACAATGCATTGTTGTACCCCTTATTATCATCCATGTAGAAACGGAGTGGCTTCAGCCGCTCCGTTTGTTTTTTACACTATATCAACAATAGCTCTTAAAATATACTGATATTTCTCAGAAAAGCGCTAATAATATAACAGACATTTACAATACACAAAAATACATTCATATATTCTAAGGAGAATAAAATGAAAAGTACAGAAAAAAAGATCATCATATTCTCGCCGCTTAGCGGAAAGGTCGTCACGCTTGATAATGTCCCTGACCCTGTCTTTTCGGGGAGGGTGCTTGGCGACGGATGTGCTGTGATCCCCTCAGACGGGCGGATATACAGCCCCGCTGACGGTGAAATATCCTCTGTTGCAGAAACAGGTCACGCATACGGTATCACCACAGAGGACGGAACAGATATCCTTGTGCATTTCGGACTTGAAACGGTAGCACTGAAGGGCGAGGGCTTTCATGTCCACGTCAAAGAGGGCGACAAGGTGAAAAAAGGCGACCTCATCGCAGAGGCAGATATTAAGCTCCTGAAAGAAAAAGGCACAGACCTCATTACCCCCGTGCTTGTATGCGGCGAAACAGAGGAGCTGATGCTTTCAGCACACGAGGGCGACATACGTGCAGGAGAGCCGCTTTTATCCTTTGGCAGAGCGCAGCAAGCATCGGATAATGCTTCTTTATCAGAGGAGCGTCGCTTTGAAAGCCCGCCTCCTGCGGGGACAGAGGATATCCCATCTCCTACGAAAAAGAAAAAACGTGGAATAAATTTTGATTTCCTGCAGAAGCTTGGTAAGGTGCTGATGACCGTTATCGCCGTAATGCCTGCGGCGGGACTTATGATAAGCATAGGCAAGCTGATAGCTATGGCAGGCGGGGATGTGAATTTCCTTGCCACCGTCGGCAGCGTTATGGAGAACATCGGCTGGGCGATAATAGGAAATCTCAACATCCTGTTTGCAGTGGCGATAGGCGGCAGCTGGGCTAAGGAAAAGGCAGGCGGAGCATTCGCCGCACTGCTTGCATTCGTGCTGATAAACAGCATAACGGGAGCAGTATTCGGAGTTACATCGGATATGCTTGCCGACCCGAATTCCGTTACGGTTTCATTCTTCGGGCAGGAGATGCTTGTCGGGAACTACTTCACCTCTGTACTGGGCGCTCCTGCGCTGAATATGGGAGTTTTCGTGGGAATCATCGCAGGATTTCTGGGCGGAGCAGTGTACAACAGGTTCTACAACTTCCGAAAGCTGCCCGATGCGCTGTCATTCTTCAACGGAAAGCGCTTTGTACCGCTGGTGGTGATACTGTGGTCGGTGATAATCTCTCTCATCCTCGCTGCTGTATGGCCTGTTATCCAGTCGGGAATAAACTCATTCGGAATATGGATAGCAAACTCCTCCGAGACCTCGCCCGTACTGGCTCCTTTCATCTACGGCACGCTTGAAAGACTGCTGCTGCCCTTCGGTCTGCACCACATGCTCACTATCCCGATGAACTACACCAGCTTTGGCGGCACGTACGAGATACTGACAGGCGCAAACGCAGGCTCACAGGTGTTCGGTCAGGACCCTCTGTGGCTTGCATGGATAACCGACCTTATCAACCTGAAAAATGCAGGAGATACAGCCGCTTACGAAAGCCTGCTTACAGCTGTAACTCCCGCCCGCTTCAAGGTGGGACAGATGATAGGCGCAACTGGACTTCTTATCGGCGTGGGGCTTGCCATGTACCGCAGAGTTGACCCTGACAAGCGCAAAAACTACCGCTCCATGTTCGTTTCGACCTCGCTCGCTGTGCTGCTGACGGGAGTTACAGAGCCTATCGAATTTATGTTCATGTTCTGTGCACTGCCGCTTTATATCGTGTATGCGATACTTCAGGGAATTGCCTTTGCACTGTCGGGAGTTATCGACCTGAGACTTCACTCCTTCGGTAATCTGGAGTTTCTCACCCGTGTGCCAATGTCGGTGGAGGCGGGTCTTACGGGGGATATCATCAACTTCCTTATCTGCTGTGCGGTATTCCTTGCAATAGGATATTTTGTCGCATACTTCATGATAGGAAGATTTAACTACGCTACCCCGGGAAGGCTTGGAAACTACACCACAGGCGGTGACGAGGAAATTAACGGCAGCACAGACAAAAAGCAGTCCTCAGACGGACAGCCCGAGAGGATAATAGCGCTCCTCGGAGGGCGGGAAAACATCACACTCGTGGACGCATGCATGACACGGCTTCGTGTAACGGTAAAGGACCCCTCCCTTGTTGCGGAGGAAAGCGCATGGAAATCCGAGGGCGCTCTGGGTCTTGTAAAAAAGGGCAGCGGAATACAGGCAATATACGGTCCGAAAGCTGATGTACTGAAATCGGATATAAATGATATTTTGTAAGGTGGATTATGAAGCTTCTCACACTTAACACGCACAGCCTTGCGGAGGAAAACTACCCGCATAAGCTGATGGAATTTGTTGCGGCAGTGCTGACGGAAAGACCCGAGGTAATCGCACTTCAGGAGGTAAATCAGTCCTTTTCCGAGGCTGCTGCACTGCGGGAATTGCACGGATATATCCCCTGCGGAGAGGGGATAGTCATCCGCCGTGACAATCATGTTTACAAGGCGGCTGAAATGCTCCGTGAAAGGGGTCTGGAATACTTCTGGACGTGGCTGCCGATAAAAAAAGGATATGACAGGTTTGATGAGGGCATAGCCGTAATGAGCCTATCACCTATCCTCGAAACAGACGCTGTCACGATAAGCTCTGCGGATGACTACGACGACTGGAAAACACGAAAGATACTCGGAATACGCACCGAAACGCTCCCCGACGAGTGGTTTTACAGCGTGCATTTCGGAAGATGGGACGACCCCGACGAGCCGTTCCGTTGTCAGTGGAAGCGCACTGCGACCCACATCCATGTGGGCAGGCTTGACTGCGCATGGCTGATGGGGGACTTCAACGCTCCCGCAGAGGTACGTGGCGAAAGCTACGACATGATAAAAAGCTCCTACTGGCAGGACACCTTTGAGCTTGCACAGACAAAAAGCGGAGCAGCCACCGCAAGCGGCAGGATAGACGGCTGGAGAGATATCCCCGCTGCGGAAAACGGAATGCGCATAGACCAGATATGGTGCAGCAAAAAGGCAGTGATAACCTCCTCCGAGGTGCTGTTTGACGGCGGCAGATATCCTGTGATATCCGACCACTACGGGGTAATGATAAACTACGAAAGGAGCATCATCTGATGAAACGCAGCGCAGGGATACTTCTGCATATCTCAAGTCTGCCATCGGAATACGGTATAGGCTGCTTCGACAAGTGCGCATATCGGTTTGTGGACTTCCTGAAAGCGGCGGGACAGAGCTTCTGGCAGATACTTCCTCTCGGTCCTACTGGCTGCGGGGACTCGCCCTATCAGAGCTTTTCGGTATTTGCGGGAAATCCCTATTTCATCAGCCTTGGTGAGTTTATAGAGGATGGCATACTGACAGCTGAGGAATGTGCAGAATGTTGCTCCGATTCCCCCGAATATGTTGACTACGGCAGGCTATACAAGCATCGTTTTGCACTGCTGAAAAAGGTATACAAACGCGCAGGAAAGGATCTCAGCGCACAGACAGAGCGCTTCGCACGGGAAAACGAATGGCTTTCCGACTATGCGCTTTTCATGGCACTTAAGGAGCATTTCGGCGGCAAGCCCTTTACGGAATGGGACGAGGATATCAGACTTAGAAAAGCCGCCGCAATACAGAGATACTCCGACCTGCTGACAGAGGAAACGGATTTTCAGATATTTCTGCAATATCTGTTTTATAAGCAGTGGGGAGAGCTTAAAAAGTATGCAAACAGCAACGGGATACAGATAATAGGCGATATCCCGATATATGCGGCGGCAGACAGCGCAGATGTATGGGCTTCTCCCGAGGTGTTTCAGCTTGACGGGGCGGGAATTCCGACGGCTGTGGCAGGCTGCCCGCCCGATGGCTTTGCAGCAGAGGGTCAGCTATGGGGAAACCCTCTGTACAACTGGGAAGCTCACCGTAAAACAGGCTACAAATGGTGGATATCGAGGCTCTCTCACTGCTTCAGACTGTATGACGTGGTGAGGATAGACCACTTCAGAGGCTTTGACGAATACTACTCCATCCCATACGGAGAGACCACCGCCAGAAACGGAACATGGAAAAAAGGTCCCGGGGCGGAGCTTTTTAAGGCAGCAGAAAAAGCCCTCGGGAAAAAGCAGGTAATCGCAGAGGACCTGGGCTTCATGACAGACAGCGTGAAAAAACTCGTCCGTGAGTGTGGCTTTCCGAATATGAAAGTTCTGGAATTCGCCTTTGACTCACGTGATACAGGCAGCAGGTGCGACCATCTGCCGCATAATTACAGTGAAAACTGCGTAGCCTATACGGGTACTCATGACAATCAGACCATATCCTCCTGGTTTCAGACGATAACCGAGGGGGAGCGTGCCGCCGCACGGGATTATCTCTGCGACAGGTATACTCCGACAGAAAAGCTGCACACTGCCTTTATCAGTCTTATCATGCACAGCAGAGCCGATCTCTGCGTGATACCCCTTCAGGACTGGCTTGGACTTTCGGACAAGGCACGTATGAATACTCCCTCCACAATCGGCGGTAACTGGCGATGGCGGGCTCTGCCATCGGATATAAATGACAGCCTTGGCAGGGAAATTATGAAAAAGACCTCTTTATACGGCAGAAGCCCTTGAAAAGCAGTGCGGAAAGAGGTATAATAATAAAAATATCTCTTGAAAGGAAAGTGAAAATATGAGGACTTTTGAATACACCGTAAAAGACGAGCTGGGTCTGCATGCAAGGCCTGCGGGACTTCTCGCAAAGGCGGCAAAGGCACTTGACAGCGAGATAACCGTAACAAAGGGTGAAAAGAGCGCAGGCGCTTCAAGGCTGATGGCTATAATGGCGCTTGGGGTAAAATGCGGAGATACAGTTACCGTAACGATAAACGGCGGTGACGAGGACGCATCCGAAAAGGCGATGAAGGAATTCTTCGCAGCTAATCTGTAAGGAATGAACCAATGAAGATATTCAAAGGAAAAGGTGTTTTCGGCGCTGTGGCAATCGGCAGGATATCTGTATTCAAGCGCAGTGATGTTCAGGTAAGGCGCATCCATACCGAGGATACCGATGCAGAGCTCAGGCGTTTTGACGCAGCGAAAAAAGCAGCACTGGCACAGCTTTCAGAGATATACGACAAGGCTCTGAAGGAGGTCGGTGAGACGAATGCTGCCATCTTCGACATCCACATGATGATGGTGGAGGACGAGGACTACAACGATGCGATAACCGAGATGATATCCTCGCAGAAGGTGAATGCGGAGTACGCAGTAGCTGTGACCGCAGATAATTTCGCAGAGATGTTCTCCGCTATGGAGGACAGCTATATGCAAGCAAGGTCGGCAGACGTAAAGGATATCTCCAACCGTATCATAAGATGTCTTACGGGAAGCGCTGACAGCTCCGCAGACTCAGATGAAAAGGTCATGATATGCGCAGATGACCTCGCTCCGAGCGAAACAGTTTCCCTTGACAAGAACAGGGTACTGGCATTCGTCACTGCAAACGGGTCGTCAAACTCCCACACTGCTATACTTGCAAGAAGCATGAACATCCCCGCTGTTATCGGTCTTGGTGAGGAGTTTCTCTCTGCGATAAAGGACGGAGATACCGCCATCGCTGATGGCTTTACAGGGGAATTCATCCTGCATCCCGATGCTGCCGCAATAGCTGCCGCCGAAGAAAAACAGCGCAGCGAAGCGGAGAAAAAGCAGCTACTCCAGAAGCTTAAGGGCAAGGAAAACGTCACCCTTGACGGAACTAGCATAAAAATCTACGCAAACATCGGCAGTGCGGATGATATAGGTGCGGTACTGCTTAACGATGCTGGAGGCATAGGTCTTTTCCGCAGCGAATTCCTGTACCTTGAAAGCAACGACTACCCCACTGAGGAGCAGCAGTTTAAAGTATACCGCCGTGTACTGGAAAGTATGGCAGGCAGAAAGGTCATCATCCGCACCCTCGACATCGGCGCAGACAAGCAGGCGGATTATTTCGGTCTGGAAAAAGAGGAAAATCCCGCCATGGGCTTCCGTGCGATAAGGATATGCCTTGAACGCCCCGAGGTGTTCAGGACACAGCTTAGGGCACTGTACAGAGCCTCTGCCTACGGCGACCTCGGAATAATGTTCCCGATGATAGCAAGCGTTTCCGAGGTGGAGGAGATACTTGCGATATGCGCTGACGTAAAAAAGGAGCTTTCCGGACTTGGAATGGAATACTCCGATAATACGGAGCTTGGTATCATGATAGAAACTCCCGCAGCTGCGCTTATCAGCGACAGACTTGCACCGCTGGTGGACTTCTTCAGCGTGGGAACAAATGACCTCACCCAGTATACCCTCGCCTGCGACAGACAGAATCCAAAGCTGGAGCGCTTCTGCGACAGCCACCATGAGGCTGTTCTGAGGCTTATCCGCTATTCTGCGGAGAACGCTCACAAAAACGGAAAATGGATAGGCATCTGCGGAGAGCTTGCGGCTGACACCTCGCTTACAGAGGAATTCCTCCGCATGGGCATAGACGAGCTTTCTGTCTCGCCCTCCTTCGTACTGAAGGTGCGTGACGCAGTACGCAATATCGACCTGAAAGGGACAGAATAAGAATGTATCATCTGCTGCTTGCTGTAATCTATATCTCATTCATAAGCCTGGGACTTCCCGACGGACTGCTTGGCTCTGCATGGCCAAGCATGTACGAGGGGCTGAAGGTTTCCGTTTCATACGCAGGTATCATCAGCATGATAATCTCGGGCGGAACTATTATTTCCGCACTATTCAGCGACAAGGTCGTTACAAAGCTTGGAACAGGACTTGTCACCGCCATAAGCGTTGCCATGACAGGCGCTGCGCTGTTCGGGTTTTCTATAAGCACTGAATTCTGGCAGCTATGCATGTGGGGAATTCCCTACGGTCTAGGTGCAGGAAGTGTGGATGCAGCGCTTAACAACTTCGTTGCCCTGCACTACAAAAGCCGCCACATGAGCTGGCTCCACTGCTTCTGGGGAGTGGGCTGCTGCACGGGTCCCTATATCATGGGATACTTCCTAACCGAGGGAAAAGGCTGGAACGGCGGATATCTGACTATATCCATTTTGCAGGCGGTGCTTACCGCTGCGCTGTTTATCTCGCTCCCACTGTGGAAACGGATATCCTCGAAAGAGATGTCTGCGGATGAACAGACACGTGGTCATATTGGTATACGTGATGCGCTCTCCATCAGGGGTGTAAAAGAGGTAATGGGAGCATTCCTCTGCTACTGCGCCGCAGAAAGCACAACCGGTCTGTGGGCGGTAAGCTACATAGTGTTTTACAAAGGAGTTTCTGCAGAGGAAGCCGCAGGCTGGGGTGCGATATTCTTCCTCGGGATAACAGTGGGACGTTTCCTTAACGGATTTCTCACCGAGAAATTCAGCGACAGGCAGCTCATCCGTGCAGGTATAGTGATAATGCTCCTAGGAATAGCAGTCCTCCTCATCCCGATGGGAAATATCGCCTCGGCAGCGGGACTTCTGCTCATCGGACTCGGCTGTGCGCCGATATATCCCTGCTTTATCCACGCAACTCCAGAGAACTTCGGTGCAGAGGCATCGCAGGCTGTCATCGGACTTCAGATGGCATGTGCGTATGTCGGCTCCACCTTTGTGCCGCCGCTTTTCGGGCTAATTGCAGACAGCTTCGGAATATGGCTGTTTCCGTTCTGTCTTATCCTTATCACAGCAGCTATGCTGGCGCTTTCCGAAAGGCTCAACAGGCTTACTTCATGAAGCTTATTCCCCGAGTTCTTACAAAGCTCGGGGATATTTCTTTTTGGTTCAGCTATTGAAATATTACGAAAAATGTGGTAATATAATTATTGATGTAATTTTTTCTGAAAGGATATAGTGAAATGGCTGTTTTTACCTGTAATCAATGCGGCGCACCGCTTGAATTCATCCCGGGCAGCACCGTCGTAAAGTGCGCCTACTGCGATGTTATGCAGACTGTACCGAAATTCGAGAGCGATTCCCATATCGATATCTACAAGCGAGCTCAGCAGGCACGCTGCAATCAGGAGTTCGACCGTGCCATGTCCCTTTGCGATATGCTGATAAACGATGATGCGGCAGACGCAGACGCTTACTGGCAGCTGGTACTCAGCCGTTACGGCGTTGTGTATGTCAAGGATGCCGCAACAGGCAGAATGGTGCCTACCGTAAACCGCTCCTCCTATACCCTGCTAAGCGATGACAGCGACTACAAAAATGCGCTTGCCTGCGCAGACGACGACCGCCGTGAGATATACGAACGTGACGCAGCAGAGATAGACAAGATACTTCAGGAGATAATCGCTATATCCCGCAGTGAAGCTCCCTACGATGTTTTTATCTGCTACAAGGAGTCTGATGAAAACGGCGAGCAGACCGAGGACTCCGCACTGGCACACAAGCTCTACAATGAGCTTACTCGTGACGGCTTCAAGGTTTTCTTTGCGAGAATAACCCTTGCAAAGGCACTGGGAAGAAATTACGAGCCGTACATATTCGCCGCACTGCACTCCGCAAAGGTGATGGTAACACTGTCTACCTCCAAGGCGCACATCAATGCACCTTGGGTAAAGAACGAATGGAGCAGATATCTGGCGCTTATCAAGAGCGGCGAGAAAAAAACGCTCATCCCCGCTTACAAGTACATGGCACCAAACGAGCTTCCTCCTGAGATGCGTATGCTTCAGGCACAGAACATGGATAAGCTGGCATGGGAGCTGGAGCTGTGCGACGCTATCAAGAAGCTGCTGGGAGTAAAAAGCGCCGCTGTGGCGTCCAACGCTTCAAAGCTTGCGGAGCAGCTTAAGCGTGCCAAGATGGCACTGGAGGACAGGGACTGGGAGAATGCCGACCAGTTCTACGAAAAGGCTCTTAACTACGATGCAGAGTGTGCCGAGGCATATCTCGGAAAATATCTTGCGGCAGGAAAGATATCCCACAAGCTGGAGGAGCATGTGGAATATCTCCTGAGAGTAACTGAAAATGTCAAGATACTTCCACGAAACATCTCCAAAAAGGATGAGCTTATAGCAAAATACACGCAGGGCGGACTTATTCCCAAAAGCCAGATAGAAAATATGTTCGGACGGATAGATCTGACATATAAGTCCGAGGTACCTGACAGACAGCGTCAGTACAACCTGCTGATGAATGTTTCGGTCAACGACCCGCTCATTAACAAGGCTCTGAGATTTTCCACAGGAAAGATGCACGATGACGTATCACGTGCTATCGAAATTCTCAGCACAACTGCCGCACGCCGTCTTGAGGAATCAAAGGCTGCCGATGTAACCATTGAGCAGGAGGTAACAGAAAAGCATGCCTCCATACTTCACAGCGTAGAAAATGAGCTGGAGCGCAAATATCAGGCAGCACTTGCCACCACCGAAAAGCAGTACATAAAACTGAAAGCGGAAATGTCACGTGCAAAGCACCACACAGAATTCGACTCACTCAGCAAGGAGTTTAAAGGGATAGCATTCTACAAGGACTGTGACAGACTTGGTGACGAATGTCAAATGCGCTCAGGCGAGGCAAAGCTACGTGAGGAGGGCGCACGTCTTGAAGCTGAGGAAAAGGAGCGCCGTGCTGCTCCCATCCACAGAGCAATACGCATTATCACCTGCTTTGCAGCGCTTGCAATTTTTGCTATCGCTATATTTATCTATCACGATCACTACTACGGCGATAACCCAAAAGATATCATGGGAAGCGCAGAGGATTTTATATACATGTTCATATATCAGCTTATCCCTGTTGCCTTTGTAGTGTATATTATGCCGTTCTTTGACGTGAAAAAGCTCGTGCCTGACTCGAGCTACACAAAGCTTATGCTGTGGATGTCTGCAATAGGCGCACTTGGCTTCTCGGTAGTGGATGTATTCCTTAACCCTGCGGTCATCGGAACAGGCGCAGCAGGCTCAGACCTTGAATGGCTGGCTATTGCGGGAAATATCGTGGCACTTGTACTGATGAGGATGCTGCCATCCGCTATACTCTCAATACCGAAATTCATATTCCATGCGATAGTAGATAAGTTTTTCTGAAAAACAAAAAAGAGAGCATTTTTGATGCTCTCTTTTAATTTTATCCACAGCTGTCATTCGCTGAGCTTATTTCTGAGATACTCCTGTATCGCCTTTGGCGAGGCAGCGCCTTTTAGCGCTTTGTTCGCCTGACCCATAAAGAAGCCGAATACCTTCTGATCGCCGTTTCTGTACTGCTCGGCGGCCTTGGGATTGTTTGCGATCAATTCATCGATAACTGCTGAAAGCTGCTCGGTGTCCTCCTTTATCCACAGGTCCTGTGCGTCTGCAATTTCTTTGGGAGTGCCGCCGTGCTCTGCCATCTCGCCAAGCACGAGCTTTGCGTTATTCTGCGACAGCTTATCGGAATAGAGATACTCTACAAGCTGCGCAAAATCCCTGCTGCGGAATTTAAGGTCGTCAAGGTCTATCTCACCGAGGTTTACCCTTCGCATGAACTCACCCACAAGATAGCTTGCAACGTTCTTGGGATTTTTACATCCGATTACCGCCTCGTTGAAGAAATCACTGACACGCTTATCCGATACTATTATTACTGCGTCATTTTCGCTTATTCCGTACTCTGTACGATAGCGCTCCATGCGCTGCTCAGGCATTTCGGGGAGAGAGGCACGTATCTCGTCAAGCTCCTCCTCGGTAAAGATGATAGGTGGAATATCAGGATCGGGGAAATATCGATAATCGTGTGCATCCTCTTTGGAGCGCATAGCTACCGTTTCACCCGCTGCGTCATTGAAGCGGCGGGTTTCCTGTACTATCTCGCCGCCCCTGTCAAGGATATCGCTCTGACGGTTTATCTCTGCCTCTATCGCCCTTGTCACTGCCCTCATGGAGTTCAGGTTTTTAAGCTCGGTACGTGTGCCGAGCTTTTCACTTCCCCTCGGCGCAATCGAGATATTCACATCACAGCGGATAGAACCCTGCTCCATCTTACAATCGCAGATACCTGCGTACTGAAGAAGCAGCTTTATCTTCTCGAAGAATGTCACTACCTCCTCCGCACTATGGAAATCAGGCTCGGTCACTATCTCGATAAGAGGAATTCCGCAGCGGTTGAAGTCCGCAAGGGATATCCTCTCCTCCTCATTATGAGTGAGCTTTCCCGCATCCTCCTCAAGATGGATACGGTTTATGCGGATGGTCTTTTTTTCGCCGTTTACACTGATATCAACATGACCGTCAAGGCATACGGGGCGGGGCATCTGGGATATCTGATATGCCTTAGGAAGATCGGGATAGAAATAATTCTTTCTGTCCCACTTCGTGAAGCGTGAGATATTGCACCCCATCACATAGCCCGCCTTGATGATATACTCCACCGCACGGCGGTTCAGTACAGGCAACGTGCCCGGCATTCCACTGCACACAGGGCAGCAGCGGGAGTTTGGTTCCCCGCCGAATTCCGCAGAGCAGGAACAGAATACCTTTGATCTTGTAAGCAGTTCTGCGTGTATCTCAAGTCCCATGGTAGGATAATAAGAACTCATCACTACACCCCCTTACAGCGACGGATAAACAGGTGAAAATCCCTGTTCAAATGCATCGGTACACTGCAGGACGGTCTGCTCGTCAAAGCGACGACCGACTATCGACATACCTATCGGAAGTCCCGCAGAGGTGTATCCGCAGGTGGTGTTTGCAGCGGGCAGACCTGCAATATTGGCTGTAACTGTACAGATATCAGCAAGGTACATCTTTACAGGGTCGCACTCCTGCTCGCCTATCCTGTATGCCGCAGTCGGTGCGGTGGGAGTGAGTATCACGTCTGCTTTACCGAACACCTCGTCATACTCCCTTATAAGCTGCTGCTTAAGCGCAAGCGCCTTTCTGTAATATGCGTCATAATAGCCGCTGGAGAGTGCATAGTTTCCGAGAAGTATACGGCGCTTTACCTCCTCGCCGAAGCCCTTTGAGCGGCTGTCTGTGATAAGCTCCTCAAAGGTCGCACCCTCGCCCCGAAGTCCGTATTTTATCCCGTCAAAACGGGAGAGGTTGGATGCCGCCTCTGCGCATGCTATAAGATAATATGCGGGTATCGCATATTTCACCCCCGGAATGGAACATTCCATAAGCTCTGCGCCCTGAGCCTCAAGGCTTTTCGCCGCAGCAAGCACGGAGGACTTTACCTCGCTGTCTATATCATCAGAGTAGAACTCCTTTGGCAAAGCGATCTTCATTCCCCTTATCGGCTGACCCAGCTTTTCGGTAAAGTCGGGGACAGCCAGCCGTGAGCTTGTAGCGTCATGCGGGTCGTGATAGCAGAGAGTATTCAGCATTATCGCACAGTCATGAGCATCGTTGCATATCGGACCTATCTGGTCAAGGGAGCTTGCAAAGGCAACAAGCCCGTATCTCGATACCCTGCCGTAGGTGGGCTTTATTCCCGTAACTCCGCAGAAAGCTGCAGGCTGACGTATCGAGCCGCCTGTATCCGAGCCGAGCGCACAAGGCGCAAGGGATGCGGATACTGCTGCCGCACTTCCTCCCGAGGAGCCGCCGGGGACACGCTCAAGATCGTAAGGATTTTTTGTCTTTGCAAATGCCGAGGTCTGGTTTGAGCCGCCCATGGCGAATTCGTCAAGGCTGGTCTTTCCAAGCAGCACATAGCCCTCCAGCTTTAGATTTTCGATAACCGTTGCATCGTAAGGTGGGACAAATTCCCCCAGCATTTTACTGGAGCAGGTGGTTTTTACGCCATCTGTACAGATATTGTCCTTGACAGCTATCGGAATTCCCGTAAGTGCAGTCGCTTTACCGCTGTCGATCATCTTCTGCGCCTCGTCAGCCATCCTCATAGCCTCGTCCCTTGTTACGGTGATGTAGGACTGAAGCTTACCGTCAACAGCCTCGATGCGGCTGAAATACTCGCTGCAAAGCTCCTTTGCGCTTATCTCTCTGCTGTCAAGTGCTTTTCTCAGGGAGCGTATAGTTGCTCTTTTTATATCCACTGCCATACCTCCCCTTAATCGACTACCTTCGGCACAACGAAGCAATTTTCTCTGCTTCTTGCATTTCGGAGCAGCTTTTCAGTGGGAGATGAGGGCGCTGCCTCATCCTCACGCACCTCGGAAAAGCTTATGCTTCCCATGTCCAGAGTATCATCGTAGTCAATATCCAGCTCCTTTATGGTATCCATCAGCGAAACGATATCCGACATCTCGCCCATTACCTTTTCCAGAGCCGCATCGTCATAGCTGAGCCTGCTCAGCCTGCACAGGTGACGTATGGTCGTAAGTTCCATAATAAGTGCTTCCTTTCCTTGCCCGTAAGGGCATATCCTGCCCCTGTTTATTGTTTATTTATATCGGGAGCATAAGAGTTCACACTTAATATTATAGTCATTTTTGAAATTTATTCAATAGAAAAATTCATTTTTTCGACATTTTTTTGAATTAAATGGTAAATATTTACGCTTTTTCCTGTCGGCTGTTAATAAGCTCGGCGTAAAAACCGCCCTTCGCAAGAAGCTCGGTGTGAGTTCCCTGCTCCACGATATGTCCTGACTTCATAACAAGGATACAATCCGCCTCACGGATAGTGGAAAGTCTGTGTGCAACGACAAAGCTGGTCCTGCCCTTCATCATACGGTCAAAAGCGCTCTGTATCTTCATTTCGGTACGTGTATCTATACTGGAGGTAGCCTCGTCAAGTATCAGCATAGGCGGCAGTGTGAGCATTACCCTTGCAATGCTGAGAAGCTGCTTCTGTCCCTGAGAAAGGTCACCGCCATCAGTGATGACCGTATCATATCCCTGAGGAAGTCGTTTGATAAAGCTGTGCGCATGCGCCGCCTTTGCGGCCTCGATGACCTCGTCAAGGCTGGCGTCAGGTCTGCCGTAGGCGATATTCTCCCGTACAGTGCCTTTGAAAAGCCATGTTTCCTGAAGCACGATACCGAAATTACCTCTCAGGCTGTTACGGGTAAGGGACATCACAGGCTCGCCGCTTACACGTATCTCGCCGCCCACCACATCGTAAAAGCGCATGAGCAGGTTGATAAGTGTTGTTTTGCCGCAGCCTGTGGGACCAACTATCGCAATATGCTGGCCGCTCTTAACGTTAAGCTCCAGATTTTCGATAAGGGGCTTTTCAGGGATATATGAGAATGAAACATCATCCAG
>JAFSHE010000008.1 GCA_017440445.1 Oscillospiraceae bacterium
ACGCTTTGTTATCTCGTCAAGGTTCTCCTCCTTGCCGAATGCGGTTGAAACAACTCCCACACTTGAGGTTATCTCGTATGGCTTGTCATTCTCAACACGTATCCTTTCGAGTGCCGCTGAAATATCTGCCCTCAGCTTCTCAGCATCGCACTCACCACGGAATACGGCAACCATCTCGTCACCGCCCCAGCGTGCAAGCAGCGAATTGTCAGGACACACGCTGCGCAGCGCATCAGCAACTGCACGTATAGCAAAATCTCCCTCAGCGTGACCGAAGGTATCGTTGATATACTTCAGCCTGTCAAGGTCGGACAGAACAAAGGTTATCTGCTGACCTGCACAGCATGCCTGATGTGACATCTCCTCAAATCCGTTTACAAGAGCATTTCTGTTGTAAAGGCCTGTAAGGCGGTCCATCTTGTATATCTCCTCAAGGCGGTTGTTAAGATACTGCTGGTATCTCATATTACGGAATGCGCCAAGCGCACTGTTCATAATGTTGACAGTCTGGAGAATAGTAAAGTAATTCTCCATATCGTTGTTATGGAAATGATAACACAGATATCCAAGCGGAATATGAAGGAAGCTGAGCGCAATAAAGATAAGCGGATCTCCTGCGTCAAGCAGCTTCTGGAGATTGGGTACTACATCCGAACTTCTGAACTCATACGGTCTGAACTCATTAGCAGGTACATCAGAATCAAAAAGCACCAGTGCATTCTTTTTATCAAAATATCTCGGCATATCCAGCGGATTTACTGTATTATCGATACACTCCTTACGAAGTATACATGTCATATCGTAAAAACCTGCCTGACACATGTGAGTGGATATCTCATTGACATCAGCGCTTGTGGAGATCTTAGCAGCCATTCTGAAAAGATGATTCTCCTCGCCCTGATAGCGGTTAAAGCGATCGTTAAGCACAGTAAGGTGCTCAGTAAGATTAAGGTGCGACTCTCTCTCGCAGCCGCAGGACTGTCCAAGGGACTCCGCAGGAAGTATATCGATATCCGCACCGCCTGACGGGAACTCGCCTGATCTTATTATTTCTGCGATATTTTCTGCAACAGTGGATGTACTGCATGTATATGTGGAAATAGTAGGACTTACGATAGCCACGTCATCTATTCCGTCAAAGCCCGTAACTATTACCTCGTCGGGAACAGAGATACAATGATTTTTAAGCACCGCACATACTGTTACCGCCATGGTATCATTAGCACAGATTATAGCTTCAGGAAGATCACCCGAGGCTATAAGCTTTTCTGTTGCGTCTATCGTAGGTCTTGACCAGAAATCACCGTAGCTTACCATACTGTCATCGAATGATATACCAAACTCTGCTATGACCTCCTTGAACATATCAAGTCTTTCCTCCGAGAAGGAGTTGCCCATGATACCTGCCATGAAGTGAGGCTTTCTTACAGCGTGAGTTTCTATAACATGACGGACGATACGTTCAAATCCGCCTTTATAATCAAAGTTGATGTTGATACATCCCTCGCAGTGACCTGTAACCACAAACACAGGTATCCCCTTCTCCTGTGCCTTGCGGATAAGCATACCTGAAAGCTCTCTGTCCTTTATCGTTTCGTACATGATGACAAGAACATCCACCACATCGAAATCGACAAGCTCAAAGACAGACTTTTCACCTATCTCCGACGGAGTATTCCAGTAAAGCTCCGTAGCTGTGGAGTACACAAACACGCTGTATCCGTCATCGCGAAGCTCATCATTCAGCGTTGTTATCATCTTATGCATCTCAGGTGTATTGATCCTGGTAAGGCATAATCCGACTATCTTTTTTCCGCCAAGCATTCCCCGACCCCCTTGAATAGTATATTTTTTTCTTTAATGTATATCATCCGATATACATTCCC
>JAFSHE010000102.1 GCA_017440445.1 Oscillospiraceae bacterium
ATATCCCTGCTCTTTCAGCAGCGTGATTATATCCCTGCCCACATAGAAATGTGCCGCACCGACCAGCATAAATACATCCTCCCCGCTTTCAAGGGAAGTAGCAGCAAACTCTGCCATCCTCTCCTGACGGGAGTCATACATCATCCACTGAGCCGTTTCGCAATCCTGCTCCATGCCCTCGGGGATCTCCTCAAAAAGCTTCATCTGCGAAAGATACTCCTCGTCAAAGCTGCTCCATGCAGCGTAAAGCTCTTTCATAGACTGCTTCTGCTTTGCATAGTTATCGTCACCGATACATTCCAGCAGCGCAAGCTTTTGTACCGCAGCTGGGATATCCGCCATCATACCGTACTGCATCTCAAAGCTTTCTATCTCGGCTATCTCTTTCCCGTTTTCCTTTGCAAGACCGAGGAAATAATGCTCCGAGCCATACTGAGAATACAGCCCGCACTCCTCGGTGAGGATATTTGAAATATGCGATACCCAGTAATACGGAATGTAGCCTTCAAGTGCAGGAAGATACCAGCCATGCCGCTTCATATAGCTTACTGTGCCGTCATAGTCACCGCCGAGGATATCCTTTGCGCTTTCTCCCGCCTTACAGAGAAGAACCTCTGCCGCCTGCACAGCATCATCGGTGCGGGAGATATCCAGCTCAAACGCTACCGTATCGCAATCCGAAAACGCATCCATCACATAGTCGGGATACTCTGTTTCCGCAGGACCGAAGTGCATCGACCCGAGAAGATACAGCGTGCCGCCGCTATCCTCGTCATAAGCGCTCCAGAATGGCGGAGCCACCTGCACCGTCTCCGACTTCTCCGCAGGAGCAGCACAGCCGCAAAGACACAGTGCCGACAGCACAAGCGCCGCTATACGCTTTTTCATCCCGATACCCTTTTCAGCAGGTCATCGCATGCGTCAGATTCGCTGTAATATTCCTCAGCATCATGATGCTCTCCACCCTCACAATAAAACACCAGCCACCTGCCGCCTTCTTCAACAAGGCAGGTATAACGATCTTTTTCCTCTCCGATAGAGTAGAAATAATGGGGTACATCCAGCTCAAACAGCTTTATTTTAAGTTCCTCTGTTGTCATTTTTTCCTCCGTTACATTATACGACCGCTTATCTCAAAGGTCGGTCCCTTCTGCCACAGGAATGTGGAAAGGATTATCTCAAACCCCTCTCCGGGGCCGCACATGAAATCCGCAGGCTTACCCTTGGGAAGTCCGTAGCCCGCAAGCAGGTTGGTGATTACTCCGCCATGGGTGATGACCGCCGCACGGGTGACATCCTTTGCCATCATATCGCTGAATACCACATCAAGTCCGCTGATGCAGCGCAGCGAGAAGTCACCGAATTTCTCTCCCCCGGGAGGACAGGCGTCTATACCGCCCTTTATCCAGCTTACATACTCGGGAAGCTCCGCTATATCGCTCTGCTTCTTCCCCTCAAAATCACCGAAATCCATCTCGGAAAGCTCGTCCACTATCATAAGCTGCCTGTCGGGATAAATTATCTCAGCAGTCTGAAGACAGCGGGTCAACGGCGAGGAATACACCTTTGCCACATTAGGATATAGCTCCATATCCGCAAGCGAGCGGATGGTTGACGCACCCTCCGCACACAGCGGCAGGTCGGTCTGTCCGATGTACTTTCCGTCAAGATTTCCCTGTGTGATACCGTGACGAATGAGATAAAGATAGTAGTTTTTCATGTTTTTGTACCTCCATTATAGCCCTCTTTTGCCGCAAAATGGGGCGTTTTTTCAAAAAAACACCGTAAACTGCGGCGAATTATGAATAATATCCTAGAGAGTTGTCTTTTTTTTGTATAATATGACACTTTACAAATCGGCATATTGCGGATATAATATACAATATGGAATTATGTTGGGGTCTTGTCTGTTTTCCGCTGTTTTAAGGGGTATTTTGCGGATATTCACAGACAGAATTACCTATTCTGACTTATCAGGCTTCTCCCTTTTCCGGGAGAGGATGACCGAAATTTAGGAGAAAATATATGAACAAGGACTTTCCGCGCATTATGACTCTGCTGCGCAAGGAGCGCAAGCTTAGTCAGAAGCAGGTCGCCGCTGACCTTGAGGTCACACAGGCGCTTCTCTCGCATTACGAAAACGGAAAGCGCGAATGCGGACTGGATTTTCTGGTGCGCGCTGCCGATTACTACAATGTTTCCGTTGATTATCTGCTTGGCCGCTCTCCCATGAGCACAGGCGCAACCGTTTCCGAGCAGGAGCTTCCCGAAAGCTCGGTAAACGAAAAGTTTGAAGGTCCGCTCTCAGGCGGCACTACCTTCTTCCAGAAGAAGCTTATCACAAACGCTATCGAGATAATCTTTGCACTTCTGCTCAAAGCAAAAAATACAGAGCTTTCAAAAGCGGTGTGCAATTTCCTTTCGCTGGCGGTGTACCGCAGCTTCAGAATGGTGTACAGCGCAGGCAGGACCAATGATGAAAACACATTCAGCGTACCCGCCGAAAAGGTCTCCGGACTTACAATGGCTGCCATGACGCTTGAGGATGTCAAGGCACGCAGTGCAGCGCAGAATGGCTCTGAGGACGAGCGCATCACCACCGCACGACTGGAGCAGGAATACTCAAAGCAGGCTGCAGCACTTCTCAATATCGTAAAGACCTCCGAGAAAACGCTGGACAAGCTTTGCTGAGTAATTCACACAAACAGATATCATAAAGACGGCTGAGATATGCCGTCTTTTTTTATCCCTCTTTTGAGATGTTGGACTGCTCCTTGCCGCCACGCTTGCTGAGAAACAGCTTTATCGCCTTAACAGCGGAACGGAAGTTAATGGCAACTATCACCATGAACAGCACACAGTTGAACACATTCTGGAACAATCCGTATGGCAGGAACATCACCGACACAGCCATTCCGCTGAGTACGGCAAGGTTTATCGCCATCTTAGGTATGCCCATCTTCATGTAAAGAATCTTTTTAGTGTCGATAGCACGATACACAAAAACCACTACATAGCTTACAAGTGTAGCGATCGCCGCACCGATAACACCTATCGTATGCAGCAGGATAAGGTTGAGTGCGATATTCACTGCCGCACCAATGGCAGAGGAAACGAACGAATGAGTAGTCTTTCCGCTGGCGGAGTACACGCTTCCCATGAAGTTTGAAGAACACTGGAACACTACTGCGCCAAGCAGACAGGGAACGTAGAAATATGCACCCTCAAATCCCTCGCCGCCGAAAAACGGCATGATTATCGGGCGGAGTATCAGCATGATCCCCGCCACAGCAACATACATTACCGTCTGCATAAGGCTGAATACGTTGGAATAGAAGTTTGACACCGTGCGTGAATTTCGCTCTGTTATCGCAGACATCTGCCATGCCTGCAGAAATATTCCTACGACTATTGCGGCGAGGTTCGGGAACTTGTACGCAAAGGAGTACACACCATTCGCACTGCTGCCATGGACAGCTGTTACCATGAAGGTATCCGAAACATTCACCACCCACCACATAACAGCAGTTGGCATAAGCGGAATACTGTATCTCAGCATTGAATTTCTCAGCAGCTTATCGTTGCCGAGAGGACGATATCGCTTGACCAGTCCCGCTTTTAATGACAGGAACACAATGGATGTCAGGTCCGCAAGAGATACAGAGAGAACATATCCCAGTACGCCCATCTTGAACACACCGAGGAGCAGCAGATTGAACAGAACATTCGACACCGTGGTGAGTATTCCGTCCACCGCATACAGCTTGACATGTCCGCAGGCACGCACATAGATGCTGCATATTCCCTTGATGCTTCCCGTGCACACATACATGAATATCAGCCACTCGTAACTCTTAAGCATTTCTATAAAGCCGATAAGCGGTACGAATGCAGCGAATATCACAAGACCTATCAGCGCAACATTTATGCCGATAGACAGCACATGCCGCCTGTTGTTTCCCTTGTCCAGACCATAGCGAAGCACGCCCTCACTGATGGAGAGCGTTACAACAGATATTAACAGCGCAGATGCGTTGATTATATTCGTGACGTCACCGAAGCCCTCTGTTCCCAGCATGCTTGTATAGAAACCAAGCATGAGATAGACCAGCAGCTTCGAGCCGAACTGTCCTATCGCAAGCACGATAGTGTTGTTCGCTAGTTTCTGGTATTTATCCATTCTTTATCCTTAGTTGTCTTTTCTGTATCAGACCTGCCCGAATCTAGCGAAACGGACAGGTCCTTTAATTATTTCTGTTCTTCCCGCAGCTCCTTGAAAAACCTTGTCAGGACTTCCCCGCAGCGATCCTTCAGAACACGGCTGCGGACAAACGGGATGTGCGTAAAACGCTCGTCAAACAGGCTCACCACCGAGGCGCATGCACCGTTCTTATCGTCAAACGCACCGTACACCACTCTTTTCAGGCGGGAATTCATTATCGCCCCTGCGCACATAGGACACGGCTCCAGCGTGACATACAGGGTGCATCCGCTGAGCCGCCACTGACCAAGCCGCTTCGCAGCCTGCTCTATCGCAAGTATCTCGGCGTGCGCCGTCGGAGACTGAAGCTGCTCACGCAGGTTGTAGCCCTCTCCGATGACCTCCCCCTCAGGAGATACCACCAGAGCGCCTACGGGTATCTCGCCAAGTGCGCCCGCCTTTTCTGCGAGGGCAAGCGCCTTCAGCATGTATTCCTCGTCAAGCGTCATGTCTTTATTCTCTTGAACGCCTGAGCTATCAGCGTCAGTGCCATCCACGCAAGATTGTATACCGAAATGTAGAATGCATTGAGCATATCGAAGAAGTTAAAGCCAGTATTGACAAAGTAGGGCGAAACAGTGGAATTTGTATTCACTCTGTCCATGATATTGTAGTTTCCGAAGAATGCGAAGATGAACACCAGCAGTATACCGAGAGCAACTCCCGCAATCTGCATAGCGCAGCCAAGCTTTATCTTTCTGTAAAGACTCTTTGCGCCGTTTATAGCTGACGCAAAGGAGGAGAATGTACCGTCGCAGGACACCGCCGCACTTCCCTTTGAAACATACTTTGTACGCTCGTCGAACTCGTCATGAGCCTCGTAGGGGATCACACGGACATTCTCTGCACCGATATCGAACAGCTCGCCGATAACACCGTCTGTTATCATGCCGTCAACGGTCTTTATAACGATGCTTACACCGTTCTTTGTAAGCATGTCAAGGTGATGCTTCACCTGAGTATTTGCTGTCATCTCCACGAAGAACAGCACGCACAGCTCGCCGCCTACTGCAAGATAAACGACCTCGTCCTTGTTCTTGTTGAGGGCTGTCACCTTCTTCATCTCGGGGACGGTAACTCCGTGGGACTTCATGTGTTCACGGTTTCCGAGAAGCACTCGTCTGCTGCCTATCCAGCCCATAACGCCGAGGTTGCTCTCGTAAACGCAGTTGCTTACCTTTTTAAGGAGCGCTGCCTCGTAGTTCAGCATATTGAAGAATGCGTCAGCCAGCACGCTGTCAGCGCTTACAGCAAGGCTTGCCGCATAGATTATCGCATCATCAAGGGAGATATTCTGTGTTCCCTTGTTCTTATCGTAGTACCATATCTGTCCTGCCTTTACGGAGTTCACAGGGAACAGCGACTTCGCCTCAAGCAGCACTGCGGAGGTATCATTGATATCCTCTGCTGCGCTGTAACCAAGCACAGCGGCATTCTTTGCGTTAAGCTCCCTTGACGCAGACAGCATGGGAAGCATTACGATAAGCGCACCTGTAAAGGTAGCTCCCACTGCGAAAACAGCGGTAGCAGTGTTGACTGCAAGCGCCACATTATCCATGGGGTAGCTACTTACGGACATAAAATATGTCATCAGTCCGCCGATTATTCCTGTGCCAAGCACTACGGGAGTGAGTATACGTGATATCCTGTCCGAAACATCCTCACAGTATGTGGAGATTATAAAGTCGCAGAGAAGCTCTGTCTTTCTCATGGACGCAACCACGGGAATTCCTGTACCCATGCCTCTTGCAAGCTTGTCTGCGCCCTCGTCCTGAAGGCACTCCACGAAATACTTGCTGCGGTCGCCCGAAATAAAGCTGAAATTCCTCTGGGCAGCCTTTACCGTGCATATCTTCGACACAGTATTGAAGCACAGACAGCCGAGAGATACTATAAGATACAGATGAACGTTATTCGTTACAAGCATGGAGGGCTTTGCAAGATACACCACCATAGCCAGTATCGCACCGATATGCGCAAAGGCGCACAGCGTATCTCCGTCGGGACGGAGCTTAACAAGCCTAGAAAGACCGTTTGTAACAACGCTTGAGCATGCACCGAAGCTGAGTATTCCCAGTACGATATTTGTATACAGATAATTCTCAACATGAAACTTGTTGCACAGATCAGAAAGCAGCGGGATGCCCTCTGCATTCAGCCTGAAGATCACTCCTGCAACGATAGCCGCCGCAAGAAGTCCCACAAGGATGATAAGTCTGCCCATCAGACCCTTTGAAGCACGGTTCAGTCTGTCGATGATAACGTTCTCATCGTCGAGGTCGATCACCTCTTCCTCCTCGTCGTAATCGTCATCATCCTCAATATCGGAGTCCATCTCCTCGTCGATATCATCCAGCACGAAATTCGCTATCCTGCGCTTTTTGCGGGCAGCAAGCTCGTCCGCCTCACGTATTGCGGCAACAGGGTCCGATTTATGCAGCACACTTGTATCCACAAGCTGCTTTTCGTAGTCTATATTTAGTCCGTGAGGGGGCAGCTTTGCAGGGTCGGAGAGGTCGGTCAGCGTAACTGTACGCTCCTCCTCCTTTTCCTTTTCACGCTGCTCCTTCAGCTTTTTGTTGAGGGATGCCACCAGCGCATCGTTGCTGCGGCGCTGCTTTGCAGTAGCAAACTCCTTTACCTCGCCCTCCTCGGCGGAGCGTGCGGTATTCAGTATCGCAGTGATATCGCCAGGCTCAGACTTCCTGCGGGATGTAACGGGAGCGTATTCCTTGACATGCTCCGTTTCGCCGCCCGAAAGACGCTTGAGGTCGTTTCCTGCAACTGCGAGAGTATCGCCTGAAACAGAACCTGCGTTCTTTACCTCCTCTGCCGCCTTCGCACGGGAGTCCATGGGATTTATGGAGTCAAGCAGCTCGTCAGGGGATTCTGCCGCCATATCCGCCTCAAGCAGAGCGCGGTTTATCTCCTCGATACGCTGCTGCTTGCGTATCTGCTGAGTGTTGGTTGTAACAAGGTCGCCCCTTGTGTGGAAGATGATATCATCATCCTCGCCTGCCACCTCGGGCTTTACAAAGGGCTGAACAAATTCGCTCTCAGGCTGTACTATATCAAGCTCCGCAGTGGGTGCAAACAGCCTTGCCGCCTCCTCAGGAGAGGTCAGCTCTGCCGTAAAGCCCGAATGTGCCTCCGCTATATCAGCCATAGCTTCCTCTATATCAGCTTCACACTCCTCAAGCTCCGCCTCATGCTGCTGAGCTTCCTTTGCAGCCTTTTCCTGCTCCTTTAAGCGGCGCTCCTCTGCTGCTCTTTCCTTAGCCTCCGCTTCAAGACGCTTCTTCTCTGCGGCGGCTGCGGCACGCTTTTCTTCCCTTGCACGGCGCATAGCCTCAGCCTCGGCCTTTTCACGCTCCTGCTTTTCCCTGCGGCGCTCAGCTTCAGACTTTTTCTCCTGCTCACGCTTTTCCTTGGCACGGCGTATCTCCTCCGCACGTCGCTGTGCAGCAAGCTGCTCCTCCTCTTCCTCAGAGAGAAGCTGCTCCTCTGTCTTGCGGGGCTTTGCTCCCGAGCGGCGCATAGCCTGCTCCAGCTCGTTTCCGCCGATTATCTCCGTAACGCTCTCGGTTATCGGCTCGGATGGCTTGTCGCCGTCACGTTTCCGGTCAATTTCTGCCAGGATATCATCAATATTGTAATCAGACATGTTATTCTCCTAAAATTCCGGTGCCTTTCAGCGATGCTTTACAACTTCATACATCAGTATTCCCGCCGATACGGAAGCGTTCAGCGAGTTTATCCTGCCGTACATCGGCAGCGACAGTATCATATCACAGTTTTCACGGACCAGTCTGCCAAGCCCGAAGCCCTCAGAGCCTATCACCAGAGCCACGCCGCCTGTAAGGTCCGCCTTATCGTAGGGAGTTCCGTCTGCCTCTGCGCCGAACACCCAGATATTCTCCTTTTTAAGCTGCTTGATGGTGTCCACAAGGTTTGACACTCTCGCCACCTTCATCCACGCAGCTGCGCCCGCCGAGGTCTTGAACACCGTTGCGTTGAGCGATGCGCTCCTGCGCTTCGGGATTATCACTCCGTCAGCGCCCGCCGCCTCTGCGGTACGGATTATCGCACCGAGATTGTGCGGGTCCTCTATCTCGTCAGCGATGATAATGAACGGAGGCTTGCCCTTCTCCTTAGAAACCGCCAGTATCTCCTCCACGGTGGAGTATGACGCTGCCGCAAGGTAAGCCGCTGTTCCGCCGTGCTTTGAGGTGCCTGTCATGGCGGTGAGCTTTTCATCGCTTACCTCCTTCACGACGATGCCCCTCTGCTTTGCGAGCGGGATTATCTTTCCGAGGGAGATACCCTTCTGTACATATAATGTATCCAGCTCCGTTTCAGAGGTAAGCGCCTCGATAACGGAGTTTTTTCCATAGATGATCTTAACTTCTGTCTGTTTTTCCATAATCGTTCCTCTACATTAAGAATATATAGACATTCATATTCCATTTTATTATATCACAATCGTCAGATTATTGCAATAGATTGATTTTTATTTATTGTAAAAAAAACGGAAAGAATTATTCGGCACTTTCAGCAGAATGATGAATAAAGAACGTCTGTCATTAATATTGTATATCATCAGACAATGGAGGTACATAACGGACATGTTATTTCACAGAAAAGAGACCGCAGAGGAGCGCAGACAGAAGAAGCTTGCCGCTCAGTATACCGAGCTTACCGAGCGGCTTTCGGAGATACGCACGAACTTCGACCTTGCAGAGGAGGCGGAGCTTATAGATGCGCTCATATACGAGGAGAATGCCCTGCTTGCCAGGCTTTCAGCGCTATATAAGGAGGCTAAAAATTCGGGCATAAGGCTTGAGATATACGAGCTGAAAAAATAATTTTAAAAATTTTAAAAAAAGTGCTTGACAAATCATTTTCGTTGTGGTATAATCTAATAGTCGTCAGGACAGAGGAAACAAAATCCTGCGACAGATATACAAATGCGAGTGTGCTGGAATCGGCAGACAGGCTAGCTTGAGGTGCTAGTGTTGGAAACGACGTGTGGGTTCAAGTCCCGTCACTCGCACCACAAAAAAAGCGTTCCTTTGGGGCGCTTTTTTTGTCATTATAGAGTATTTATACGCACAAATCCATATCAAAAACTAATAGGAACATTAAGAGGTAAACAATGTACAAAATACTTATGGTATGCCACGGCAATATCTGCCGCTCACCCATGGCGGAATTCGTACTGCGGGACATGCTGAAAAAGCGTGGCATAGACGGCGTAGAGGTCGCCTCCGCAGCCACCTCCACCGAGGAGATAGGCAACGGGGTACACCGAGGCACACGCACTGTACTTCACTCGCTGGGGATAGACTGCTCCTTCAAGCGGGCTCGTCAGATGACACGCTCTGATTATAAAGAGTACGACCTGCTTCTCGGTGCGGACAGCCGCAACATCGTAAACATGAACAGGATTGCATGCAGCGATCCCGAAAACAAGATAATGCGCCTGATGGACTTCACACCACGTCCACGTGACATCTCTGACCCATGGTATACGGGAGATTTCGATACCACCTACGCCGATGTCAAAGAGGGCTGTGAATGTCTTATCGCATGGCTTACCGAAAAGGGTATCATCTCATGAGAATACTTGAACGTATGCACCCGCTGTGCTGCTTTGTCTACCTGCTGCTGACTGCGGGCATTACGATATTCACACGAAATCCTGTTCTGTTACTGGAATCCGCCATCGGCGCTGCGCTTCTTCTCGCTGCGTCGGGCAAGGGAGCTTTCGCACTGTGGATTCCGCTTATCGTACTGGTGGGGGCGTTGACAAATCCGCTGTTCTCCCATAACGGTGCAACCGTGCTGTTCTTTGCGGGAGATATCCCTGTAACTATGGAATCCGCAGTATACGGCGCTGTATTCGGACTTATGCTTGCCGCTGTCTGCGGCTGGAGCATAAGCAGCGTCCGCTTTATAACCAGCGATAAATATATATGGCTTTTCGGTCGGATACTGCCCTCTGCGGGACTTGTTCTTTCCTGCGGACTGAGGTTTGTCCCCTTGTTCATACGCAGGACAAAAAGCTTTGCCGAAGCGCAGGGAGCGCAGACCGTAAAAGAGCATCTGCGTGCATTTTCAGCCTCAGTAAGCTACTCTGCCGAGGAAGCCATGTCCTCCGCAGATTCAATGAAAGCAAGGGGCTACGGCAGCGCAAAAAGGACCTCCTTCTCGCTGTATCGGCTCGGTATGAGGGAAATATCCGCACTCGCCGCTATACTTCTTACAGGAATTTCTGCAATTATCCTTATCGCACTTGGTGCGGGAGAATTCTACTACTTCCCCGCCCTTTCACAGATAGGAGCAAGACCGCTGGATATCGTTCTTTATATAGCTTTCGGAATTCTATGCCTGCTCCCGTCCGCTGCAGCGGTGTGCGAGGAGCTTAAACGCAGACGTGGCTACTTATACCTGACGGAGGAAACAGGATGAACATCATTTCAATAAAGGAGCTGTCATTCTCCTACTCTGATAAAAGCGACTTCGGACTTCACGATATCAGTATCGATATACCTGAGGGGTCATTCGTCACCATCTGCGGGGAATCAGGCTGCGGAAAAAGCACCCTTTTAAAGCTTATGAAGCCCGCACTTTCTCCTCGTGGAAGCACTTCAGGCGAGATACTGTATCTCGGTGCGCCGATAAAGGAGCTTTCCGAAAAAGAAGCTGCACAGCAGATAGGCTTTGTTATGCAGAATCCCGAAAGTCAGCTAGTGACCGACAAGGTGTGGCATGAGCTGGCATTCTCCCTTGAAAGCATCGGTCTGCCTGTCGGCGAGATCCGCCGCAGAGTAAGCGAGATGGCATGCTACTTCGGCATAGAGGAAGAATTTGAACACGACACCGCTTCGCTTTCAGGCGGTCAGAAGCAGCTTTTGAATCTTGCCTCGGCGGCGGCTGTACATCCACGGCTGCTGCTGCTTGACGAGCCTACATCAATGCTGGACCCGATTGCGGCACAGACCTTCATCGACACCGTATCAAGGCTAAACCGTGATTTCGGAGTTACGGTCATCATCGCAGAGCACAGGCTTGAGGAGCTACTCCCAGTTTCCGACAGGGTGATAGTGATGGAAAACGGCAGAATGACGGCAGACTGTCCACCACGTGAGATATGCAGATATCTTCCGCAGGAGCATCCCATGCTTGCTGCCATGCCTGTTTCGGTAAGGCTGTACAGAATGGGCGGCGGCACAGAGAGCGCCCCGCTTTCAGTGCGTGAAGGCAGGACAAACACAGTCTGCTGCGCCGAGATAGAAAAGCTCCCCGCACAGCCCGAAAAGGAGCTTTCAGAAAACAAAAAGCCGCTTATCTCCGCACGTGAACTGTGGATAAGCTACGATAAAGCTCAGCCCGATGTGCTGAGATCTGCCTCAATAGATGTATGCGGTGGCAGGATATACGCTATCCTCGGCGGAAACGGCAGCGGCAAGACAACGCTGCTTAAAGCTCTTGCGGGGATCGTCAGACCGCTCGGCGGCAGAATCAAGCGTGAAAAAGGAGTCACCTGCGCATATCTTCCGCAGAATCCCTGCGAGCTTTTCACCGAGGACACCGTTTCCGAGGAGCTTGCAAGCATAAGCAAGGAATATTCCGATACTGCGGAGAGGTTTTCACTCTCAGGGCTTATGAGCATAAATCCCTATGACCTGTCGGGCGGCGAGCAGCAGCGGCTTGCTCTTGCAAAGCTGATGCTGAAAAAGCCACATGTACTGCTGCTGGACGAGCCTACAAAGGGCATGGACGCAGCGGCAAAGACCTCGTTCTCCGCACTGCTGCGTGATATTGCTGCGGATGGCGCTGCCGTGGTGCTTGTCACCCATGACACCGAGCTTGCAGCAGAGTGCGCAGATATCTGCGGACTTCTTTTCAACGGCGAGATGATAAGCGAGGCACAGCCCCGTGAATTCTTCTCGGAAAACTACTTCTACACCACTCCCGCATGCCGCATTTCCCGTGGGATAAGGGAGGGTATTATCTCAATACGGACAATATCATGAAAAACATACTGAAAAATCCCGCACTGTATATCTGCATACTTGCGGTTACTTTTGCATCGCTCTTTCTGCTTATATGGGAGGGCGATATTCTGCTTAATTCCCCCTCTGAGGAGCGTTTCCCCGTGCGTGGTGCAGATGTATCGGCATGGCAGGGAGATATAGACTGGCAATCTTTCGCCGCCGAGGATATAGACTTTGTATTCATAAAGGCGACCGAGGGCAGCTCTCACACGGACGAAAAATTCCATTACAACTTTGAAAATGCAAAGAAAAACGGTCTGCTTACAGGCGCATATCACTTTTTCAGCTATGACAGCTCAGGAGCTGCACAGGCACGACATTTCATCGATACAGTGCCTGTATCGGAAGGCACTCTCCCGCCTGTTATAGATGTGGAATTCTACGGCGACAAGGAGAAACATCTCCCCGAAAAAGCCGATGTACAGCGAGAGCTGACAGATATGATAGCACTGCTTACCAAACATTACGGGAAAACACCCATCATCTATGCAACACAGAAGTCCTACGATCTTTACATCGCACACGTTTTTCCGAACTGTCCGATATGGATAAGAGAGGTGATGCCATGTACTGAGCCTGTGCTGTCAGACGGGCGTCAGTGGATCTTCTGGCAATACACCAACCGATACAAGGCAGACGGTCTTTCGGGTGGAGTTAAATTCGTTGATATGAATGTTTTTTCAGGCGACCTGCAAAAACTCAGAACACTTTGTTGTTTTTAGCTAATTAAAGTGATTTTTGTGCATTATCACGATAAAAAAACGGTTGCAAACAAATGTCAAATATGTTACAATATCATTATGACACTGTGCATAAGTTTTGTTAATTTTAGCTAAACGAGGTTTTTTAATGTATTTGATATTCTGCGACAACGACAAACAACAGGCAGAGGATTTCAGACAGCGGTTTTCGGACATGCTGTGTGATGATAAAATAGATTACTGCACATCCCCCGATTTTATAATAGAAGCAATAAATACAGGAAATATCCCTGACGCTGTCTTTCTCGATGTGGAGCTTGACAGCTGTAACGGGCTTGACTTCTCGGAGGAGTTATATACCATCGCTCCAAAGGTAAGGGTCATCGTAATAACTGCCTATGCAGAAAAATTCGTGCAGGACGCTTTTCTTAAAAAAGAGAATATAACGGCATTTCTGTCAAAGCCAATAAACGAACAGTATCTCACTGCAGCATTGTCAAAGGTGCGCTCGCAGCTTTCAGCTGAAACGCTTGTGCTGCGGCACAAAAGCGGAATGGACGTTATAGAGACAGAGCATGTGATATTTCTCGAATCCAAGGGACATCTTGTGATAGTCCATTCAGAAAACGGAGAGTGCTATTCCGTAACGGCAAAGCTGTCTGAGATATGTGATCACCTGCCCGAGGATTTCGTATGCTGCCATAAGAGCTTTGCTGTAAATATCCGTAAGATACGCCGTTTTGAAACGCACACGCTGTGCATGGCAGACGGCACAGAGATTCCTGTCAGCAGAGCAAGGCTAAATGAGACCCGCGAAAAATTCAATTTGTACCTCGGAAGCTGACGAACTTAACAAAACAACAAAGACCGCCGCACATTTAAGGTGCATATATTAAATGTACGACGGTCAAATACTATCAGGAGGCCAGACCTCCGACTACAATACTAAATAAATTCCGGAGAAAAAAAGTGTTTGAAAACGTAACCAATACATACTTCTGGCTATGGTGGAGCGTCACCTCACTTCAATATGCCATACTCGGATGGGCGATCACAAGGTGCTTCGATCTGAAGATAAAGAAATGGCTTTACCTTATGATACATACAGGACTTGTATTACTGCCGATGTCAGCGTCGCTTATCGGCGGTCAGATGGCTGATTTTAAGCCACTGTTCTCTTTCCTGTCGCCATTGATACTGATGCTGTTCGTAGCAAAGGGAAGCAAGCTGTCTATCGTGCTGTTCAACGGCGTTAATCAGATGCTGGATTTTGCACTGGAGCTGATCCTTGTGCTGGGTGTAAAGCTCCTGATACCAAACTATGTGACCGATACGATAGAGCTTTACACCGAAAGCAGAGTCAACATCACGCTGATATTCCTGCTGATGGTAATACCACAGAAATACTTCTTTATAAAGATATGGAACAAGGTGGTAAAAAGGGACTCGGCCGCAGTAAGCTGGATATACACACTTTTCCCAATAGGACAGATAATCGTTGTGTTCTGTGTGATGTACAGCTCTCTTGACGAAAATGATATCTTCGGGATTCCGCACAGACTGATGGCGGTGCTTGGCTTTGTAATACTTGCAGCACTGGATGTGCTGTTCATGTTCTATCTGTCTGATATTGAGAAAAATCACAGGCTGCGCCAGGAGCTTCAGCAGCTTGAATACGCAAGAAATCTGGAGCATCAGCATTACAGCAGCATCGAAAGCAAGCAATACGAAACAGCAAAGATACGCCATGATATCAAAAATCAGCTTTTCAGTGTAAAAAGGCTTATCGAAACAAATAATATTGAAAAGGCACAGGGGCTTATCGCAGATATAGAAAACGATCTTTCAGCCGCAGCAGAAAATGAGTACTGCTCCGTTCCTGTCGTTAATGCGCTTATCACGCAGAAAGCAGAGGAGTGCCACAATCATGGTATAGAACTTACTACCGATATCTCCATAACGGAGATCGGAGAGATACGTCCCATGCACCTGTGCAGTATCTTCTCAAATCTGATAGATAATGCTATAAATGCGAACAAGGCTATTCCAACGGAAGCCGAACACTTTATAATGCTGAAAGCGGCTAACAAACAGGGATTTCTTGCGGTAAGCGCAGAAAATCCTGTTGCGTATTATAAAACGGTAGTTATCGACCCATCACGCAGCAACGGCTATGGACTTAAGATACTTCGTGATATCGCAAGCGAATACGGCGGGCAATTCACCGCAGAATGCAGGGACGGCAGATGCATGGCAATAATCACCGTATCCTGCACCGGAACAAAACAGGAGGTCGGAAAATGATAAGGATATTCCTTACAGGCGACAACCACATCGGACTGAAATACACAAAATACGAAAAGTCGGGCGAGCTGGTACAGGCTCGCCTTGATGCGCTTAAAAGGGCTGTGACCGCCGCAAACGAGGAGAAGTGCCATATCCTCGCAGTAGCTGGCGACCTTTTTGACAGCGTGCGTGCTTCCAAAAAGGACATAAAAGCGGTCTGCGCTGTCTTCTCGGAGTTTGAGGGTACAGTGGCAGTCCTCCCGGGAAACCACGATTATTATACGGATAACTCAGAGCTGTGGAGCGCCTTCAGGGTACACTCCGCACCCAACACCCTGCTGATGACGGAGTACCACGGATATCCGCTTCAGGCAGACGGCGAAAGCGTGGAGCTGTATCCTGCATTCTGCGACAGCAGACATTCGGAAACCAACCGACTTTCCGAGATACGTCAGCACATCAGTAACGACGAAAACATATATCGTATAGGCATGGCTCACGGTGCGATAGAGGGGCTTTCTCAGGACAACGGGAAGTATTTTCTTATGACAGAAAGAGAGCTTTCGGATATCCCCGTTGATGTGTGGCTAATAGGTCATACCCATATCGAATACCCGAGAGGGCTTTCCGACAGCGAATATAAAAGAGGTTATAAGATATTCAACGCAGGCACTCATGCGCAGACGGATGTTTCCAACAACTCCGAGGGCGTATGCTTCATACTGGAGCTTGAAAAAACAGATATCGGCTGCGATGTACGGGCTAAACGCTATGTAAGCGGCGAGTATCGTTTTGTACGCACCGAGCTTAAGCTATCTCCCGATAAGGATATGACGACCGCTCTTACCGATGCTATGTCGGCATATCACGACAATACGGTGATAGAGGTATCCCTTTCAGGAAGTGTAAGCGCAGAGGACTACTCCGACCGCACCGATATCTATAAAAAAGTATTCTCACGCTTTACTGAGTATTCAGTGCAGGACAGAGAGCTTTCACGTCAGCTTACGGAGGATATCATCCGTGCGGAGTTTGCAGAGACCTCGCTGCCCGCAAGACTGCTTACCGAGCTTCTTTCCGACCCTAAAGAGGCGCAGCTGGCATACGAGCTGCTTACAGAGCTTACAGGCAGGGAGGGTAAGAAATGAAGATATCAAGAATAAGCTGCGAGCAGTTCGCAGGAATAAAGGACAAGGACGTTAGTCTGACAGATGGCTTCAACGTTATCTACGGAGCGAACGAGAGCGGCAAAAGCACCATGATAGAGCTTATCCGCTGCCTGCTTTTCCGTGATACCGAGCTTGGCTCAAGAAGCGCTGCCGATAAGGAATTCAGGGCAAGGTATCTTCCCGCCGAGGTGGTGAGCGGTGCAAGAGGCGACAGCTCCGATGGCAGGATAGACCTCAGCGAGGGTGATACGAAATTCCGCCTTGAGAAGATATGGGGTGCCGAGAGCCGCTGTGTTCTTTCCGAAAACGGCACCAAAATACGGGATCGTGCGGCGATCGCAGAGCGTCTTTCCGAGATGCTCCGTTATGGCGAGGGCATTTACAACGATGTGGTATTCCCCTCCCAGCACAATGCGTACTCTATACTGGCTTCCCTGCTGGAGGATGCGGATTCCGACCTGCGTGGCGATCTTGCTACACTGATGGCAGAGGCGGCAGGCTCTACAAACGGAGTTTCCGCAGAGACTCTGGCAGAAAGCATATCAGAAAAGCTGGAGCAGCTTGGTCTGCAATGGGATCATGACAGGGACAGACCCACCCGCCGCGGACTGAAACGCACTGGTGAGATATACAAAGCAAACGAGGCAGTAGAAGCAGCCGAGGAGCAGCTTCAGAGGATACGTGACGCAGAGAGCAAAGCCAATGCCGCAAGACGAGAGCGTGACAGGATGTCTGACGCATCTGCTGCGGCAACCAAGGCATACGAGGACTTCTGCAGCATCTATGAAGCGTTAAAGAGCGACGCTGATACAAGACGGCTGAAGACCGCAGCGGAAAGAGAGCTTTCCGCAAGAAAGGCTGCGTCAGATTGCTGGGAAGCTTACTCCGACGGAGTGCAGAAAGCCAAGCTGCTTAAAGCGGAGCTTGCCTCGGCGGAAAAGTGCGAAGCCTTTATAAGAGCTGAAAAGATACACAAAACCCTGAACGAGGCAGAAGCGCAGCTTACCGAGCTTCACGACATCCCCGAAAACGCAGTGAAAAGGGCTGAAAAGCTTATCGCAGAGGCAGCAAAGCTTCGGCACAGGCTGGATATAGACCTCGCTGCGAAAATAAAGAAGCTTGGAAATGCTGATATCCGTATCATCTCCGCAGTAACAGGAAAAGAGATACAGCTTACCGAGGAGCTTGACATCACCGAGGCTGTTATCATCCGTATCCCCGATGTGATGGAGTTACATCTGTCGCCTAAAGACGTTGACGTGGATGATATCGCAAACAAAACAGCGGACATATCGGCAGAGCTGAGCGGAATATTTGAAAAGTACGGCGCAGCATCTGTTGAAGAACTCTCCGCAAACGCTGAGAAATGTTCACAGTTAAGAAACACAATCAACATGTCACGTTTTTCGCTTGAAAAAGAGCTTAACGGCAGAAGCTACGAGGAGCTTAAAGCAGACAGCGGGAGCATTTCGGGCGAATGGCGCAGCGTTTCTCAGGTGAGCTCGGATATTGCGGAGCTTTGTGGCAGAGAGAGCCTTGACAGCTATCTCGGCAGAGTAAACGGCGCACTCGCAGGATATACCGAGCAATACAGCACTCCTGCACAGAATATGATCGAGATAGAGCGTCTTTCCCGAGAGATAAACGGATATTCAGAAAAGCTGAATGAGCTTGAAAAAACGATCGGCGGAATAGTTCAGTGTGCCGACCCCGACAACGAAAGATCAAGGCTCAGGGAGATGGCACAGCGCACCTCAGAGCAGGCAGCAGAAGCCTCTGAACGCTATGCGGTATGTATGGCGGAATACGAGGATATCAGCACTGATATACAAGCCGCAGAGGAGGAGCTTTCCGAAAAGAAAGCTGAGCTTCAGGAGAAAAAGGCGCTGTACAGGCACTGGCTTCACATAAAAGAAGTGCTTGAAAAGCTGCGCAGCAACAGCAGCGACGACCCGATGAAGGGCATATCGGAAAGCTTCGGCAAATATCTGTCCATCATATCAGCTGACAGGCTTAAGCTTGCAGAAGCCCCCTCCGAGGGCAGCACAGCAGTGGTAGCAAGCGGCAACAACATTGTCGGCATAAAGCTGCTGTCCGAGGGAACAAAGGATACTATCTCCCTTGCATTCAGACTGGCGGTACTGGAGCATCTGTTCCCAGACGGCGGCGGTCTGGCGGTATTCGACGACCCGTTCACCGACATGGACGATGAACGCCGCAGCCGTGCAATAGAGCTTATCAGGGAATTCGCAAAGCGAAATCAGGTGATATACGTAACCTGTGACAGCCGCTGCAAAGCGCTTACCGATATAAACCTTATCAACCTATAAGAAAACCCGGGAAAGAGCCATGCTCCATCCCGGGTGTTTTTTTATGTCCTCTGCTGCTTTTTGCGCACCTTATTTTCGTACATCTTTGCATCAGCGATACGAATTATTCCTGTCACCTGCATTCCGCTTGAAAGCGGTATGCACGCACTGCCCACACTCGCAGATATCACATACGGACGTGTGCCTGTGGAATTTATCTCGGCAAGCTGCTCGTTAAAGCGCTGTATACGGCACATGACCTCCTTATCAGTGTACTTTCCTATACCGATAACATAGAACTCATCTCCGCCTGCACGTACACAAAGCTCTCCATCATCTGCCATCTGCCTTGCAGCGTCACACACGGCATTTATACCGAAATCTCCCGCCTCGTGACCGAATGTATCGTTGATATATTTCAGCCTGTCCATATCGATAACGAATGCAAGCACGCTGTCGTCAGGTGCCGCCTTCAACAGCATCTCCTCCAGCATAAGCTCCATACCACGGCGGTTGTATGCGCCTTTCATTCCGTCCCTTGTGGAAAGCGATACCAGCCTGTGCTGCGCACGTGTTATCTCAAGGGCGTTGTTCACATTCCTGAGCCAGTTTCTGGTGATGGTGTTTATCTTGCGCTTCTGGGAAAGGTCGCAGCGTATCACTGCGTAGCCCATAGTCTTATCAAGGAAGTGTACAGGAGCAAAGTAGAATACAGAAGGCTTCTCACGCTCCTCATCGAGAGAGGGGTGCATGACAGAAATATCAAACAGCTCTTTTCCCTGATAAAAGCCTGAGCCCTCAACAGGTGTAGCATGTATGACGTTCTTCATTTTTGCAGGGTA
>JAFSHE010000103.1 GCA_017440445.1 Oscillospiraceae bacterium
AACAGCATTACGGTGCAAACAACAAGGGGCATCTTGAAATAGTACCTCTGTCCGACATCTTCACAGATGATACAATGGAAAAAAATATCGAGCAGGCGTATGAAATGCGTAATATCGAGGCCCATACATGGCTTGAATACGGCCGCAGAGAGCGTGGAGAAAGATTTGCAAACGTTCTGTCCGTGTATGTATTCCTGTGCTACAAATTCCGTATGCTGATAAAAAACAGATGCTCTGTTGTAAAGCAAAAGACGATAGACCTGCCCGAGCTCTGCGAAAGCTTCAAAAAAAGCTACGAGCAGGAGATGAAAGATGGCTTCGTTTACGTACCTATGCACTGGACAGACGAACATGGCAAGGACTTCTTTGACGACAAAAGCTATGAAGCTGACAAAAAAGCTGTACGCCGCATTCAGTTTTCAGGAGAGGCAGGCAGCGGAAAAACGACCATCGCAAAGCACTTTGCCTACAACGCTGCACTGAAATACCTGGACTATGTAGGAAACAACAGCAGCGGAAACAGTCCTAAGGTCCCTGTGTACATTGAGCTTAAATATATAAGCGAAGGCAGAGAGATACTCAGCTATCTGGCTGACACCGTACTGGAATGTTCCGACGACGATGCAAAGGAGCTTCTCAGGACAGGCGCACTGGAATTATATCTCGACGGCGTCAACGAGATGATAAGCAGCCGCTCCGGCAAGCGTATATTTACTTCCAGCGTAAGAAATCTTCTTAACGATTTTCCCCAGACACCCGTTATCGTAACAGACAGAGATGAGGTAGATATAAACCTGCGCTCCGTGCTTACCGTATACCGACCTACCGCACCTCAGCTTAATGATATCATGCGCTTTGTAAAGGGCGTTACCTCACGTAATAAAAACAGCAGTGTGATCTGTGAGAACATTGAACAGTGGTTTAAGGCAGTACCTGAAAGAGTTGAGCGTTTCGATACTCCTTTCAGGCTTTGCAGACTTATTCAGGTAGCTGAAAGCGGTAAGCCTCTTTCCGACAATGAGCAGGAGTTCATGCATGCATTCGTTACCTCGCTGCTTGAAAGAGAGCTTGTCGAAAAGATGGACTACATGGCAGAAACTGGCAGACTTGACGAAGTCATGAAATACACTGCAAAGTTCATAGGCAGCGCAGATGAGCGCATCACAAGAAGCGAATATAACGAGCTGTGCGCCGACGCTATACGCAGCCGTTGCCTTAGTATGGACGCAGTTGACTGCGCAAATCTTGCTATACAGCTTGGATTTATTACCCTTTATCCCGAAAACAAGGTAGGTTTTTCGGACGAAATGCTTTACAACTATTTTAAAAATCTTTGATACGGCGGTACACTGAACAATGATCATATCAGAGCTATTCGATGCGTTTCAGAATGCAGAGAATATAGAGGAAACATACAATATACTTGCGCAATACAACCATCCGACCATACTTATAGAAAATATCATAGATACGATAAAGGCAGCCTCGTTTACAGAGGATGAAGATCAGCTACTATATCAGTACCTTGCAGACGGATGGATGGAACGATATAACGAATCATCGACAGAGCCTGTACTGAGAAGACACATAGAAGAACTCATACAGCTTGCTTTGCTTCTGGAGGATACAGATAAGATACGTTTGGCAGCGGAGCTGACAAAAAATGCGGGTTTTTATAAAAGACCGACATTGAGCGAACGATGGAGGAAAGAGCTTTCTCAAATAGAGGATTACAGCGAAATGCTCCGTTTTTTCTGTATCGCCGACAGTATAGCCGACCTTGATGATAATGTAACAAAGGAGCTTTTCAGCTCCTACAATTACAGCGTAAGCGACGATGAGTGGAAGCTTCTTATTTCATCGCAGCTTGAACTTAAGCACGTTAATCTGCTTGAACGTCTGTACAATGTTGCGGGTAGTGCCGAGCGCTTTGTGGAGCTTTCCGGAATGTCATGGGAGCAACTCACCGGGCAGCTTGAAAGCATTACAGATATATCAAAAAGATACTGTGTATCGGCATATATCCTCGCAGCAGAACTGCGCAGAGCCTTTGACAATGATCTCAGCTTTACAGAACAGGCTGAAAGATATGCTGAATGTGGCAGCATCATTTCTGCTAATATGACTGCTTATTTTGCATACAATGAATTTCTGCGTAACAGCTGTATTTCAGACAGGCTGACTGAGCTGCTGTCCGCCTTGTCCCCACGTCCTGAAACGGCAATTCACCAGAATGTAATAAGACTCAACATGCGCTGCATAGACAAGTGTCTTGACGAGGAGCTTGATATCACAAGCTTCCTTGAATGTACAAGATCCGTAAACATCTTCGATAAGGACTCACGCCTGAGAACCATCACGTGGGAGGAAATGCTGGATGTAAGTTCAGACGGCTTCGGCACGGAAAAAGCAGCAGCTCAGGCTTTTCTGGATGTATTATTCGAACAGATAGACGACAAAAAGCTGCTTGTATACATATTCCTCAACACTTATTTCGGTGTTTTCTGCGACATGAAGAAATTTATCTTTGAGCTGGCAGACAGAGGCTTTGATATAGCTGAGCTTTTCGCCGAGCATCCACTGTGGTGTACTATAATTGATGTAGAATCAAACTTCAGAAAGCTTCTGATCAGGGTACTCAGATATGACTGCAGCAATATTACGCTGATCTCCCCATTCTTCAAGGGAATTCTCTCAAGGCATGACATCATTCAGATAAGGATCATCGGTATCGGCAGCAGAAAAGACGGAGAGCGTTTTATCCGCACAGAGCTGGTTTCGCTGGAAAATGAACAAGATGCGGATATGCTCATCTCCTGCATTGATGATATTATGCAGGAGCTTCCCGAGGAAATAAAAGAGGTCAAGCAAAGACTGGAGTATATTCCGGGCGGGTCATTTTACAGATACAATTCAACATCAATATGCGTATTCGGCTTTATAAAGACATACAGACTTATAACTGCATGTAAGAGGCTGATATCTGCTGCTGTTGAAAAATACGGTGCAGAGTCCGCTATCGATATATACATGAACAGCTTTTTAAGAACATCCCTTCCGCTTGAGGTAATGTGCGAAATGCTGTATAGAGAGCATAACATATCAGCGGGTGACCTCGATATGTGGCTGTCAGAATATCAATTCGGCTGTCAGCAAAGGAATTATTTCGATTGCTCCTCGGCTATCGTACCCTCTATAATGCTGAATGACAAAAACGGACTTCCTCTGCCAAAGGGTACGCAGGCATGCGACCTAATAAACATACATGTTTATGTAAAAAACACCCAGCTGTCTTTTTCTGCAATTCCTGCCGAGGATACCGAAAAGATCTACAACCCGAAATATGTCCACAAGCACACCGAAATGAAGCTTAAAGGATGCAGCGAGGACATAAACTTTGCGCTGACAAGGAAATTCATCATTGACCAGGCATGCGACCAGGCATTTTCCAGGGAAATAATCGGTGATCTGGTAAGAGGACTTTACCTCAGAATTTCAAAATGTGGATTCAAAAATAAAAATCTGGTTATAAGTTTCCTGAATTTCTTCAAGGCAGTAAATCCCTTCGTATGCCATGTTGATTCAGAGTACAGGGACGCTTCCGCTGACAAGTTATACAGAAAATGGCATAGAGTCAAGCCCTTTGTCGAGGAACAATACTCTCATGATGAGGTATATCACAAGCTTCTATCACTCGGGTTACCCTATAAAAATATATGTTATGTCTACCTTAATTCCCCGCTGAGATATGAGATATCCGTTTTTGATTTTATGCGTGATTGTCTGGAGGACTTCATTACCGAAACAACCGCAATACCTGAATTCAGACTTCTTGGCTGCAAAAATGACGACGGCACTATCCGCATAGCCGAGGTATGCGGAGATAACGGATATCCCGCTGTTATCACGAAATGTGAAAATGTTCCGGAATACAAATGGTTCAGCTTTTCACCTGAATATCGCCTTGACGGTAGCATCGTGCTGACTGATATTAAAAAGCATATTCAGCATCCCGCTACATTGGTGGTGACAAGTGAGGAGTCAACTAACACATTTCCTACCGGAGAACTGGCAGACAGGATAAATGAGTTTTTCTCTGAACCCGAAAAAAGAAACCACACAGACCTTTACTCTGTCATCAGCGAGTTTTCACTTGCAGACAAAGCGTATATCGGAGATTGCTTCGGTGAAAACCGCATATTTGCCAGACTGGATAACACTATGTCGAATGTGATCATCCCGCTTAATATAAGCACAAGCGAAGAATTCGAGCTGAGGTCTCTTGGTGGTTTCCTGCATGATAAAACAAAAATATATGCCATGGTACCTGTTCTTTATTTCAAGAATAAAATGCTGATGTGCATTCCTACTGTGAAATACGACATGGATACTGATGTAGAATGGGAAACCTGCCGTACAGAAAACGATGTACCCCTCCCCTCCGTGAAGGTCTCTGCAGGAAAATACCCATACAAGACCAAGGTTCCCAATATTACTAATCAGTTTATCCTCACAGGCGGTGACATGACGCTTGAAGATCGTATTATAGCAACAAAAAACTGTCTTATAAGGAATCAGCTTAACCTTAGCAGGATAGTTGCAGGTTATTCCGAAAGCGAGGTAAATTCTGCACTAAAAGGATTTATGATAACATATTTAAACAAAATGCTCGCTCCGGCTAATTTCCGTTTTGCTAAGAACTCTGTCGTTTTGTGTATCGCTTCAGATGACGGCTATGAAACGGTACAGGCAAGCAACAGATCCGGTACGAATGCTGTTCTTCTTCTGCGCTTCATGAAATACGAGCAGAAGATATTCTATTTCAGCATCGAAAAAGCATATATATTTGACCCTGAAATAGCTTGGCAGAATGTATCTTCAGAAGATGATATTCCCGACTCAGCAATAGAGATAGAAAACATCTTTTCCGATGAATGTGATATCTTAATCCGTGAGAAGATCATATCTGAACCTGAACAGGAAGAACTTCTGACATAAAAAAACACCATAACACAAATCAACGGGAGCAGTATCGACTGCCCCCGTTATTTTTTATTGATACAGAATACTATCATCCGTTTCTTATGTATCTTATTTTCTTGTACGGAAATATCTTTCCCGATATATTTTCGGTGTATATCCCGTTTGTTTTTTGAACACCTGAATAAAATGACTCTCAGAGCTGAAGCACAGATACTCTGCTATATCAAGACAGGAATGCTCGCTGAACTTAAGCATGTTTTCAGCGGCTTCGATCCGCTTTCGGGTAATATATCCCGAAACAGTCATCCCTACTTCCTTATGAAACAGCTTTGAAAGATAGGCAGGGCTGAGTTTTGTTATTTCAGCAAGCTTTTCAAGGGTGATCCTTGTGTGGAGATTGTCATAAATATAATCAAGACAGAGAGTCACTGATTTCGGATAACGATTCTGCTTACGGATGATCCCCATTCGCTGAGTGTAATCATCCACGACTTCACGATGAAGCAGATTTATCTCATCCTCTGTGCGACATTTGTCTATACTTCGGATGTAGATATCACTAAGATTATAGGCTGCTTCCATCTCCATCCCGCCTTCTATACAATATCGTGTAATAAAGGCGATCGTTATGATAAGATGATATTTGAGATTTCGGAGGCTGTCTTCACTGAGCTTACCCATTTCCTCACAGTTGAATGGCTTGAATAACCTCTTTGCTTCAGCGGCATTACCTTCTTTTATGCTCTGAAAAAAAGCCATTTCACGCTCATACGACAAATGAGAAACATTATATTCTCTGTTCAGAAATTCAATATGGGACAGCTTTTTCTCAATATTCATATTATCACCTCTGAAATTATTTTATATTACAACCGCCAAAAATGCAACATGAAAATGATACAAACATATTTTTATTTACATAATTATATCATTTTGAACAGCATATAAATAACATATATATGTATTTTTTGTCATATTTTTATCCATTTCACAAAACAAACAACAGCAATATTCTGATATACAAGATAATATTCTGATATCAATTAGACTGAATATGTGATATCATTTAATCACAACAAACCAGAGAAAGGAACAAAACAATGTTAAAGAATAAAGGATTTTATAGAGGCATAAATTTTGGAGGCTGGCTTTCGCAGTGCGATTACAGCGAGGACAGACTGAACAACTTCATAACTGAGTCTGATTTTGCAAAGGTATCAGAATGGGGACTGGACCACATTCGTATTCCTGTTGACTACAACATTTTTGAAAATGATGACGGCTCCTACAAGGAGGATGGTTTCACACGGATCGACAAGGCATTTGAATATTGCGAAAAGTATGGTCTTAATGTTGTCCTTGATCTGCATAAGACAGCAGGCTTTTCTTTTGATAATTACGTAGAAAACGAAACAGGCTTTTTCGAAAACGAACAGCTCCAGGAACGCTTTTACCGTCTGTGGGAAGAATTCGCAAAACGTTACGGAAAGCTGAGCAAAAGAGTAGCATTTGAACTCCTTAACGAGGTAACAGATAAAGAGTATATTGATATATGGAACAGGATATCAAACGAGTGCATAAAGCGTATCCGTGTATATGCTCCCGATACGCTTATTCTTGTTGGAAGTTATTACAACAACAGTGCTGAAGCTGTTCCGTATCTTACAAAGCCTTTCGATGAAAATGTCATCTACAATTTCCACTGCTATGAGCCACTGAAGTTCACACATCAGGGAGCATACTGGACGGACATGATCAACAAGGATGAGCGTTTTTCCTTTGACGAAAGCAATATCACTCCCGATTTCTTTGAGAAACTGTTTTCACCTGCAATTGAAGCAGCTAAACGCAATAACACAACACTGTACTGCGGTGAATACGGAGTTATCAACATTGTTTCACCCGAAGATACTATAAAGTGGTTCAGATGTATCAACAGCGTCTTTGAGAAGCATGGAATTTCCAGATGTGCATGGAGCTATAAAGAAATGGATTTCGGTCTTTCAGACAACCGACTTGACGAGATACGTAACGAATTGCTGAAATACCTGTAATTAATAACAACCAAACTCCGTACCTTTTGGCACGGAGTTTTTTACAATTTACTTGTCGTCTGATTTTATTATCCCGCAAGCAGAAGTGATAATATCAAATTGGTACTTATTTTTATATGTTTATTATGCAAAAATGCTGCCCCCGTCAACATGACAGAGGCAGCATTTTCGGTGAGGAATTATTTCTATCAGGAGTAGATGTCGGGAAGTTCGTCAAGCGTGATGGCTTTTTCGTCGTTATAGACATTATTCAGCACCTTGACGTTGTTACCTGTGATATGGTCGGTATGCCATATCATGAACCAGGACCACATCGCACCGTGGCGCTCAAATATCGGTATACGAGGAACATTTCCACACTCGTGGAAGGTCAGTGGCTTGCCTGTTTCCATTGCGGAAAGTCTTTCCCACGCCTTGACATGAGTAGAATTATCGTATGTATCAGAGCCGATGATATCACAATAATCGTTGCCGGGATACCAGCCGTCCTTTACCTCGCCACAATAGCCAAGCACCCAGATGAGGTTAGTAAGTCCAAATTCATTGGTGTAGCGGTCGTACATCATCTGCCAGAGCTTTATGAAGTTTTCTCCACCGCCCTTACCCCACCAGAACCAGCCGCCGTCAAACTCGTGGAAGGGACGCCACAGTACAGGCACTCCTGCGTCACGAAGCTCCTGCAGAGCAACTGCCGCCTTGTCCCAGCTTTCTATCATCTCATTGTATTCGTCAGTTCCCTCGGTGAGCAGCTTATCGAAATCGGGGGTATCATCCTTTGACTCCTGATAACCGCTGCTTTTAACTCCTGTATGCCAGCAGATAGTCACTATACCGCCCTTTTCGTGCCATTCGATGGAACGCTCTACAACTCCGTTAAAATCATTGTTCATAAAGTCAAGACCACGGATAGCGGGATATTTTCCTGTCGTTTCAAAGATGTAATCCATCTCATAATCAGGCGAACCCATCCATGTGGATTCCTGCTGTCCTGTGATGATAGCTGTACCATATACATCGTTTATGTAGTCGTAAAGCTTGCGTGCATTCACATCAGCATTCGGGTTAGAAAGCTGATAGCGGCTTTCATAGACCTCCGCTTCAACTTCCGCTTCTGCTGTAGCTATGACCTCTGCGATTTCCTGCACAGCAGTGGTCGTGGTTGCGATTTCCGAAGATGACTCCTGCGCGTTATTACTGCAT
>JAFSHE010000104.1 GCA_017440445.1 Oscillospiraceae bacterium
AGAGCTTGCTAAGTTACTTGCAAAGGCAATTACTCTTGATATCTGCATTATGGAACACACATCTACAGGCGGATATAAATACACCGTTGCAGACGGAAGAAATATCTCCGCTCACTTCGAGCTTGGCACAGGCGAGAAGCTTTCCGACGGCACATGGGCAGAGTGTACGGCTATGTACTACACCGACGGAAAAGACAAGCTTGCACTTGATGTAAAGGATATCGTTTCCGTTACTGTAAACGGAGTGGTATATCACATAGGATAAGAGCATAATAAACGATATCGCCTATACAACAACAGAGAGCTGACCTCAAAGGTCAGCTCTTTCGTATTATTGACTTTATTTCTGATGTATCTGTCTTTACTCCGCAGCCTTGAAATTATACACAGGCTTTATTACCTTGACGATATCCGCAGTGGGTGTGATGTTTTTCACTATATCGTCCATGCTTTTGTATGCCATGGGACACTCATCGATGGTGGACTCGGCAACAGAAGTGGTATAGATACCCTCCATGCTGCGCTGAAACTCCTCCACGGAAAACTGCTCCCTCGCCTTTGCACGGCTGAAAAGACGTCCCGCCCCATGTGGTGCGGAGAAATTCCACTCAGGATTTCCCTTTCCTATGCAGATAAGACTTCCGTCACGCATGTTGATAGGGATAAGCAGCTTCTCCCCTGCCTTTGCGGAAACAGCGCCCTTGCGCACGATATTTCCGTCAAGGTCGATGTAGTTGTGTACCGTTTCAAAATATGTGAACTCAGACAGCTGACGTCCCATAGCCTTTTCAAGGATAAGCTGTGCTATCGTCAGACGATTGAGCTGTGCATACTCCTGACATATCCGCATATCGTGCAGGTACTTATCACGGTACTCTCCTGTAAGATAACAAAGCTCACGTGGAGTATCGCAGCCCTTAGCCCGGAAATTACGGTGAAGCTCCTTTATCGCTGCCTGTATCTCCTGCTTTCTTCCCTCTGCCTTGTACTGCTCTATTATCTGTTCCTGTGTTGCGTACAGCTCATCCTTGCCGCAGCAGAGGTCGTAGGCAAGCTGCTGATAATACTCTGCTACCTGCTTGCCGAGATTACGGCTGCCTGTGTGGATGACAAGGTACTTGTTTCCGTTCTCATCCTTATCTATCTCGATGAAGTGATTTCCTCCGCCGAGAGTGCCTATGCTGCGCTCAAGACGCTTTGCGTCACGAAGCTCACGATAACAGTGAAGCTCCGTAAGCTGGGGATAGCGCACTATCCTGCCCTCGTGTACATTCTTTCCCGAGGGGATGTATTTACGTATTGCTGCGTCAAGTGTAGCGAAATCGATATCTATATCGCCAAGCTCCACAGTAAGCATTCCACAGCCTATGTCAACGCCTACGATATTCGGAATCACCATCTCACCGAGGTCTGCCGTAAAGCCGATAACACAGCCCTTTCCTGCGTGAACATCAGGCATGATGCGGATAGTACAGCCCTTTGAGAATGGTTGGCTGCAAAGAAGCTGTATCTGCTCTCGCGCAGTATCCTCGATGATATCTGTATATACTATGGCGGTACAGAACACGCCATTTATTGTATTCATTATAATTCTCCTTTCGTAAAAAAACTCCCGTCTGTCGGCGGGAGCACTTTAGAGCGGTCAGTCGTCGGCAAGCACCGCAGTCAGCTGGGAAAGCAAGCCTTTACCCGATTCCACCGAGATGTTACCTACGTTTTCGCAGATACGCTCAATGTACTCAAGCTCCTTGAGCTTGTAAAGGGTCTTGTTTTCATCCATCAGCTTCGCAGTGTTAAGCAGCGACCTTGTGGAGGCAACCTCCTCACGGCGGGTAATGACATTCGCCTGCGCACGCTTTTCAGCGGCGAGGACGGTGTTCATTATGCTGCTTATCTCACCGGGCAGAACGATATCACGGATGCCTGCGTCGATGATCTCTGCGTAAAGGCGGGAAGCCTTTTCATGGAGTATCTCGGCAGCCTCTGCGGATATCTTCTCACGCTCGTCAAGAAGCTCATCCACCTTGTATTTTCCCACAAGCTCACGCAGGGTGAGCTGCGCTGCTACGTAAAGCTGTCTGCGGACATCCTCGATCTCCACAGCCGCTTTCACGCAGTCGGTAAGCTTATAGGTCAGCATGAAGGTAAGGCGAAGCTCCACCTTATCCTTTGTCAGGACAGCCTGACCGTTCACCTCCATGCTGCGCTGACGGTTGTCAACGCACTCCACGGATACCCTTGTTCCGTTCTTCCAGAAGTAGTACACTCCGGGTTCAAGGACCTTTACCATTCTTGCGTCATAGTAAAGGATGCCCTTTTCGTACTCCTCCACAATGAACATGGAAACAGGGCTGTCAGCGCCGCCAAGAAGCATGCGTGCGGGGATATCCTCGCCCACCTCGGGGTCAGAGATATCCACGATGCGGAACTCATGCTGCTTGTTCACTGCCCAGAAGGCATGAATTCCCGCAGAGAGCGCACCGCAGAAGATGCCGTCAGCATAGTGGAGCGCCACCTGCTGGTCTGTCACCTTTACAACAGCAAGCTGCTTTACAGCCTCCGGGTCGCCCGCAAGGATGTTGTAGTTTGCTGTGGTAAGGGGAAGCACGGTATCAAGCACCTGCACGCTCTTACCGCCGAAAAGACGGTATTTTCCTGCTCCGAGGAGCTTTTCATATTTTCCATTCTTAAAGAGGATTCCTCTCTGATTTTCGTTGATGATGATTGTTGTCATGTTCATTACCTCCAGATGTCATAATAGGTTGATATGTAACGCCCTTTCGGGCTGGGACTGTCGCAGACTCTCCCGACGGATGACAGCGGCAGCGGGATTGAGTACCCGTTTTACTGTTTCGGACCTGCACTGACGACCTTAGTCCTCATGCTTTATCGGAAACAGCGGCAGGGTACGGTATCCTTCCGCCGACAGGCTGCCGCCCGTCTGCTTTTCGGGAAGCTGATGCACAAGACACTTTGCCTCCCTCAAAGCGGGGAATGTCCTTCTCAACTTTTTAATCCATAAATAATGCTTTTAATTTTTTGCTCAGCCGCAGCATACGGCTGAATCTGTTCGAAAAAAGCCATCCATGGTCAGACCTCAGGTCTGTGCGGGATTTGAACCCGCCTTTTTACATTGGATATCCTGTATCCAAGGCAAGGAACGTCACTCTGATACGGTTACGGAAGCCGCCCGCAGCCCGATGCTTTAACACATCGTCGGCGACCTTGCAATAGGTATTCTACCGCAAACAGAGAAAAAAGTCACGGAAAAAAAGTTGCGAAAACTCACAAAAACAGAAAAATCCCCTGAAATGCACTCATTCCAGGGGATACAGCTTGTCGAAAAAGTATTTATTTGCCTGCGTAGCGGGCTATTTAGATAACTTTTTTGGTGTGGCTCTGCCACACCAAAAAACACTTCTATCCGCACA
>JAFSHE010000105.1 GCA_017440445.1 Oscillospiraceae bacterium
ATCACATACTCCTTACCCTCAAGGCGCACAAGACCCTTTTCCTTTGCACCTGTCATGCCGCCGCATGCAACAAGATCGTCAAATGCAACTATCTCGGCACGGATAAAGCCCTTCTCAAAATCAGTGTGGATCTTGCCCGCTGCCTGAGGAGCCTTTGTACCGTTTGTGATGGTCCACGCACGAACCTCCTGAGGACCTGCGGTGAGATAGGAGATAAGTCCCAGCAGGCGGTATCCTGTCTTGATTATTCTCGCAAGACCCGAGGACTCAAGATTGAGGTCAGAAAGGAACATCGCCTTGTCCTCGTCGCTCATGTCGGATATCTCAGCCTCTATCTGCGCACATATAGGAAGGACCTCTGCATGCTCCTCCTCTGCGATGGCGCAGACAGCCTTGTACTCTGCGTTGTTGTTGATATCTCCCGTAAAATCTGCCTCGGAAAGATTTGCCGCATAGATAACAGGCTTGTTGGAAAGCAGGGGAGAGCTTCTGATTATCTCACGCTCGTCGTCGGAGTAGTCATAGCTTCTTGCAGACTTGCCGTTGCTGAGATGCTCGATAAGGGACTCCAGAAAATCTACTTCCTTCTGAAGGCTCTTGTCGCCCTTCATCAGCTTCTTTGTACGGTCAAGGCGGCGCTCAAGTATCTCGATATCAGAGAAGATAAGCTCCAGATTTATGGTCTCGATATCCCTCGCTGCGCCGATGCTTCCGTCAACGTGGATGATGTTGTCATCGTTGAAGCAGCGTACAACGTGAACGATAGCGTCCACCTCACGGATGTTGGAAAGGAACTTGTTTCCGAGACCCTCGCCCTTGGAAGCGCCCTTTACAAGACCTGCGATATCAACGAACTCCAGTGTTGCGGGGGTGAACTTCTCAGGCTTGTACATCTCTGCGAGAACGTCAAGACGTTCATCGGGAACGGAAACGATACCCACATTCGGCTCGATAGTGCAGAAGGGATAATTGGCAGACTCAGCGCCTGCGTTTGTAAGTGCATTGAAAAGTGTACTCTTGCCGACATTCGGCAGACCTACCATACCTAATTTCATATATGTGACCTCTCTCAGTTGAAATAAAATAAATACATATTTATTGTACCATCTTTTCATGTTTTTTTCAAGCCCTATTTCGGCAGTAAATGGCATAACAGAAAGATACTTTTGAACTTTAGAAATTATTTACTTTATTTAGGTAAATATTAAGTAACTCGCTGTGCGATATTACCCAAAACCCATTGGAAATATTGTACGAAATAAATATTGAAATAAAAACAGGGTTACGGTATAATCAAGGTGTAGACTGTGGTTCGATCAAATGTTAAACACAAAACTAAAATTACTTTATGGAGGTACAACATGAAGATCAAGGCAATTCTTGCCGGACTGCTGGCAGCTGCTTCTGTTCTGTCGCTCACAGCGTGTGACGAGGCTCCCGCAAGCACAGGCACATCCGGCGGTGCAGCAGGCGGCACATCCAATGCTCCCGGTATGACAAGCGCTCCTGTTGCAACAACACCCGTTTCTACCACTACTTATGCAGAGAACGAGGCTGTTAACGACGCTATCAAGGAGATGGACGTTACAAAGCTCGACAACCCCGAGCTTGAGGTAACAGACAGAATCGAGTGGATGGCTTGGTGGGATATCGATGAGACAACTCCTGCAGCTATTCTTTATAAGGATGTTTACGGCATCCCCACAACAGGTAAGTATCCTGACCGTGACGGCCGTATCTTCGACTACACACAGGTTACATACGCTGACCGATATGACAAGCTGGCAACAGCTATTTCTTCCGGTGACTCCCCTGACCTGTTCCCCTTTGAGATGCTCGACTTCCCCTACGGCGTGCTTAAGGGCAGATACAACGCTATCGACGATATCGTAAATGTTGATAACGGTAAGTGGGACGGCGCTAAGGATATGATGGAGCAGTTCAGACTTGGCGGCAAGTACTACTGCGCATTCTATGAGATCTCCTTTAACAATATCATGTACTATCGTACAAGCATCATCGAGGACGCAGGTCTGCAGGATCCCAGAACAATGTTTGAGAACGGTGAGTGGACATGGGATGCATTCCTTGACATGGCACGTCAGTTCCAGAGCAGCGGCGATAACAAGTATGCTATCGACGGCTACAACCCCGAGAACGACTTTGTAGCATCCACCGGTGTTCCTATGATCGGTAACGATGGCACAAAGATCGTAAACAACCTGCACGATCCCGCAGTTGAGAGAGTAGAGGAGAATATGCTGACAGTTCTCCAGAGAGAGAACCTGCGTTACCCCAGACACGAGCTTAACAGCTGGAACGTAAACCCCAAGGAGTGGTCCAACGGTAATATCCTGTTCTACTGCGACGGCGGTACATGGGTATTCGAGGAGACACTGGCTATCTTCGCTAAGAAGTACGGTTGGGAAGAGGACGAGATCAAGTGCGTACCTTTCCCCAGAGATCCTCAGGCTGACAAGCACTACATCACAGCTAAGCAGGACTCCCTGATGTGGGTAAAGGGCTCCGACAATGCTAACGGCGTTGGCGCATGGCTCGACTGCCTCGTAACAGCATCTCAGGATCCTTCCGTAAGAGAGGCTGCTAAGGCTCAGCAGAAGGAGAACAAGGGTTGGTCTGACTACAACCTCGACGCTATCTTCGAGTGGTCCTCCCTCAACAATCCTCAGGGTCTGACACCTATCTTCGACTTCAAGGGCGGTCTTGGTGAGGTTTCCGATGGTTCTGCTACACAGAATCCTATCCAGTCTCTGACAAACATGGTTTACCTGACAGGTGACCAGTCCTACACACAGCTCCGTGCAGAGCACGAGCCTGCTATCCAGGCTGCTATCGACGAGATCAACGCTTACATTGCTAAGCTGTAATATCTCAAATAGCTTGTAACAGAACGGTATCACCGAAAGGTGATACCGTTTTTTTGCAGTTAAAAAGGAGCGGCGTTGACTTCTGCACGGTCGGGTGATATAATTGAAGAAAAAGCATCACGGAAAAGGAGAGATCATGTCCGACACCATAGAATTTGAACAGGAATTACGTGATATATTCAAGCTGTTTTATGACGATCCCCCCACCACATTTGAAACAATAGAAACCAGCCGCAGCGACACAGATTTCAGGGAGGTGGCAATTTCGCAGCTTTCCTCCGGGGAAATGGCGGTGATAAAGCTTTCCGACAACACCTTCACATTCCCCGATAAGATAAAGATGTGGCAGCGCACTATCAAGGAATACCACAGGCTTGGGTATTACTGCCCCGAGATATTCCCCGACAAAAACGGAGAATTTCCGACAGTACGATACAAGGGTCACAGCTGCGTTGCATACGCAGAGGAATACTCCCCCTACCGACCCGCCGAGTACCGCTCAGAAAACAGCTCCGACATGGATATAATCCCCAAGGAGAAGTACGAAAAAGATGCGTGGATGATGACTGCAAAAATAGCCTCGGAATATTTCTCGTATACGAAGTACCCCTCGGGCTACTGCCTTTTTGAGACCTTCTGTCCCAGCGACAAGACCGATGAAGTCCTTGAGGACGCTATGGAATGGCACAAAAACGCACAAACGCTCCCCGAGGAGCTTCAGCCGCAGATCGAACGGATATGGCAGCTATGGTGGGAAAACAGGAACGCTCTTGAGCCGCTCTACAAAACGATGCCGACCTCCGTCTTTCAGGCAGACCTGAACTCCACAAATATTCTGCTGAACGAGGACGAGAAGTTTGTCGGAATATATGACTTCAACCTCTGCGGCAGAGATGTTTTTCTGAACTATCTGTTCCGTGAAACATTTACCACTGATTTTGAAGCGGAATTAAATGCGATACTGGGCAGGCTTAAGCTTGTCAGCCCGCACTACCGTTTTTCTGATATCGAAAAGCAGGTCGCACCTATGCTTTACCGCTGCCTTAAACCCATCAGGAAATATTATATGCTGGAGGATTTTAAGGACGATATGCCCGCCCTGAAAAAACATCTTGACGAGATAGAGCATTATCTCACAGCGGATATTGACTTCTCATCCTGCATGGACGCATAAAACAAGCCCGAAAGAACTTTGTGTTCCCTTCGGGCTTTAGTTATTTCTTTTTTTTACGCCATAACCGACCTGTCACGACAAGCCACACAAGTCCTGCCGCTCCGAGTACAGGTACAGAAATATCTATCACAGGTGCGGCAGCCTCACAGTATCCTGCGGCAAGCGAAAGCAGATTGTTCGCCGCATGCACAAGGATACAGGGAACAACACTTCCGCTCCTGAGCGCAAGCACTGCCAGAAAATATCCCAGCACGAAGGTATAGGGGAGCTGCACAAGGCTCATGTGATACGCTGCGAAAAACAGCGCAGATATCACTGCGGCAGCGGTCTCTCCCCGCTCTGAAAGCCTTGACAGCACCGCTCCACGGAATGCAAGCTCCTCCGACAAGGGAGCAAGCACCACCGTATACAAAGCGTGCAGCCAGAACTCCATACCGCTCAGCTTTTCCGAGGAGCTGCCCATATCAAGCGGCAGCAGCCTTATCACAAACGTCACAAGGCATGAGAAAAGCACCGCCACGAACAGAAATATAAACGGCTCAAATCGGCTGTAATCTGCTTTTTTCTGCGGGAGCGATATCCTCCCGCAAATGGCGAAATGCACCGCTGTATTCACCCCGAGAACACATATAATATTCAGCAGGAAAGCGGATCCATAGCCAGAGGAGAGTCCTCTGAAAGCCGCCATTAAAAGAACTCCCGCAAGCTGCGACAGCACGAATGCTGCCGCCACCCGCAGGATATCCTCGTATTTTTTCATCATAACTTACCCGACAGCAGCTCGTAGAAAAATGTCGGGATAAAGCGGAAGGTCAGCGTATCCGCTGCAAGCACCAGCATGATGATGACAGTAAAGCGGGACAGGAATACTCCCCAGCGGCGTGCCGCACTTACCTCCCAGACCTTTTCAACACGATATTTCCTTATCTTGCGCAGCTTGAATATCGCCATGATAACGCCCACGATAAGCAGAGTAAACACCGCAAAAAGGAATATTGTAAAGGCTATCACCGCAGGATGCTCGGAATTCTCCCCGCCGAGGCTGCTCATATAAGCCTTCACAGGGTCGAGGGAGTAGAATATCATGATTATTCCCGAAATGCTGTTGAACATCGCATGCATAACGGTGGTGGTAACGATGGACTTTGTGGACACCGCAATATATCCCAGACAGATTCCAAGCGCCGTTGCATAGAACACCTGCTGAAGATTTCCGTGGGTAAGTCCGAAAAGCAGACCCGAAACAAAGATAGCAAAGCCGTTTCCGTAGGGACGAAGGCTCTCCATCACTATGCCTCTGAACCAGAATTCCTCGAATATCGGCGCTATCACCACAAGCTGAAACAGCAGTATCAGCGCACAGGGAAGATTTTCGGGAGCAAGCTCGTTTACGGTGTTGAAGGACTTGTTGAGGTCCGTATCTGCAAAAAGCTGCGATATCAGCATAGTTACAAGATTGATGGCTATACCTATTCCGTAGATAGCCGGGAACATTCCCAATGCACTTCCGAAATACTTAGGCTTTTTGTAGATATTCGCACACATTCCCTTGCAGGGCTTTCTGAAGATGATAAGCGCCGCAGCTATCGGGATAACATACAGGAATATGAACGACAGCAGCGTATCAAGGAAATACACAAGCGTTATATCCATCTGCTCAACAGGCAGCGGAATAAGTCCCAGCACAACGCTCGCCACTGCCCTTGAAACAAAAACGATTATCATCATAAGCCCGAGTCTCAGGCATACGCTCTTAAAACCGGGCATCTTATCTTCCTCGGGGATAAGCTCCTCCGTCATCACAAGTTCTTCTGACATGGCTGCTCCTTTCTCAGTCCTTGCTGATAAGTCGGTGATAGTCTGCTATCTCCGATACGGTCTCCTCTATACTCTTTCCAAGACAGTCGATGGTTATGTCTGCGTACTCCTCGTAGAGAGCCTTTCTGCGCTGAAATACCTGAGTGATGGTATCCTGCGGGCGCATGGCTATTCCACGGCTCTTTATGTTGTGCAGACGCTTTTCCACCTCGGGTACGGGCAGGGAGAGGTAATACACCATTCCATGCTCCTTGAGATGGAGCATCGCCGTGCGGGAATACACCGCACTTCCTCCCGTGGCGATAACACAGCCGCCCGTTTCCTCTACGGAGCATATAGCACGCTCCTCTGCGATACAGAATGCGTCAAGCCCCTCGCTGTCGATGATGTCCTGAAGCAGTCTGCCTGTATCATTCTGTATAACGATATCCGTATCGATAAAACGATAGCCCATAGCCTTTGCAAGCAGAACTCCGATGGTGGATTTTCCGCAGGCGGGCATTCCGATAAGTACAATGTTCTTGTTCATGTTCTTTCCTTTGTTCTTTTTATGTAGGGGGAGCTTTCTTCATCCTTTTTGCCGCTCCCATTATCGCTCCCACTATCGCCGAAACAAGCGATATCACGGCGAAGGGTATTATCTGTGCATACAGATGCGGGGCGTAGTATATCTTTCCGCTGTGCGGGTTGATGGATATATCTATTTCTTTACCGTAATACTGCTCAACCGTTTCAAGTTCGACAAAATTACCGCCTATCAGCAGTGTGGGAAACATTTCCCGCTCCTTGTACGACTCGCCGCTTTCATCCGTGTAGGAGCCCATTACCACGCCTTGCGGCAGACCGATAAAGTCGATAACTGCCGTTGTTTTATAGCACGGAGCCAGAACGACTGCCGCATATATCAGATGAAACAGCGCAATACCAGCAAAAACGACGGCAACGATAAATGCTTTTTTCATATCTGCATCTCCATGGTATTTAGGTAGATCTAAAACAGTTCCTTTTTCAGATATATCGAATCTTCCTCGGTTATCCTGCGGATGACTCTGCAAGGATTTCCCGCTGCGAATACGCCCGCAGGGATATCCCTTGTCACCACACTGTTTGCGCCGATAACGCAGCCCTCTCCGATAGTCACTCCGCCACAGACGGTAACTCCCGAGGCAAGCCAGCAGCCGTCACCGATGGTGATGGGCGCTGCGTATTCAAGGTCGTAGGGCGTGCCGTCCTCTTTGAAGCGGAGCTTACGCTCCTCGGGGAGCAGTGGATGTATCGGTGTTGCGATGGTGCAGTTTGGTCCGAAGAACACATCGTTTCCGATGGTAACGGGACAGCAGTCCAGCACCGTGAAATTGAAGTTTGCAAAGCATCTCTCCCCGAATGTGGTATAGATGCCGTAATCGAACATTATCGGACCTGTAAAGCCGCTGAAGCTGCCTAAATTCGGCACGAGCTTCTTTAGTATCTCCGCACGCTTTTCCTCCTCGTCCTCGTAGGTGTCGTTAAAATCCTTTGACAGCCTGTGAGCACGCATGCGCTCCTCTGTCAGCTTTTTGTCCGAGGGGTCGTATATCTTGCCCGCAAGCATTTTTTCGGTTTCGGTCATGTCGTTCTCCGTTTCAGAATTTAAAATAATAGGGTTGCTCCACTATCTCTCCGTCCTTGTTTTCGTAAGGGTCGTAGGAGGTGATAACGTATTTGCCCGTGTCCTCGTCAAAGTCGAGAGTATAGTTGCCGCTTGCACTCGGAATTGTAATGACCTCGTTTACGATATCTCCCCAAACAGGGCTGTATACATGAATGTGGATGTAATACTCATCGGGAGCATCCTCCGAGATAACTATCATCCGTCCATGCTCACCGAGGTCGTGCTGCTGACGTGTATACTGCGCC
>JAFSHE010000106.1 GCA_017440445.1 Oscillospiraceae bacterium
AAAACAGAGTCGCATATAAATACTTATTTGATTAATAGCACCAAAATGAAACCAAAATGCCAAGATCGACTATCTTTTCGATATGTTTTCTATACCATTACAACATGATATAATTACAGATACCTAGCTTCGTGTAAAATTGAAGTGTCCATTCGAACATTTTTTCGAGATATTAACGATGTTAAAATAAAAGCCCGTGCAGACTCCTGCACGGTTTTTCTTTTTTCGGCACTCGCGTGCCGTCGGGTCTTAAAACAGGGTCAAAATGACCTGAAAAAATTACAGAAAGAAGTGATCTTTTGCAAACAACTCTTGAAAACATCACAAGAGCATCTCGGGTAGGGTATATAAACGAATATCACTCTGTCGGGGAGATAATCACAAAGCTCGCGGAAACAAAGCTGTCACAGTTCCCGCGTGGCAGTGCGGATAACCTTATGAAGCTTATGCGATTCTTCATGGAGGATAACGAACTGGACGCTGAAAGATGCGCGGAGCTTACCTATGGTGAAGCGCTCGGTTTCATTCACTCGTTTCCGAACTGCAAGGCATATCAGGAAGCAGCTGACCCTAAATGGGGTCTTAATATGCGACTCACCCTGCTCGCACATATCAGATATATGCTGGTGTATGCCCAGGCAAATGACAGCAATCTGCGGCTGTTTAAAGCAGTGACCGTCAAGGGTTATCTGAACTGTCTCATACTGCGTTCAAAACGAACGATAGAAGCTTCGACAAATATCTTCAGAGCCTTTAAGAAAAATGTGAAGAATCATATCGGGTTTACCATCACAAAAAAGACAACGGTAGAGGAGCTTCTTCAGCAGTTCGACGCTTTTCAGCGTAAATGCTGGATGCCCAACCAGTCGATAGAGGAATTTGAAGCGGGCATACGAAAGAGCTATGAGGATCTGTATTACTTCTTCATAAAGCATTTCAGATATGCTTTTCCGAGATACTTCGACATAGATAAGCTCAAAGAAAAGTACGCAAAGAAAACCGAGTTAACGGAGGAAAAATAATATGGCAAATGTATTAAAGGAGTCTTCAAGAGGTATCGAGTGCATAAGGCTTGATGATGAGCTGTTCAATTCGAGGTCAGTGTTCCTGACTTCTCCCATCGATGCGCAGACCTCGGCGGAGGTGATAAAGCAGCTCATGCACCTTGAGCATGAGGACAACAAGAGCGAGATAACTCTGTACATAAACAGCCCAGGCGGTGAGGTCATAAGCGGACTTGCTGTGTATGATTACATATCTGCAATGAAAGCGCCTGTAAGAACAGTGTGCATCGGGACAGCCGCGAGTATGGGAGCGATACTCTTCCTTGCTGGCAACAAGCGGCAGATGCTGCCTCACACAAGGCTCATGATACACGACCCCTCTTACGGTCACAACGATATAGGTGGCAGGAAGTCGCATGAGATACAGCATGAGTTGGATAAGCTTAATGAGGTAAGAGAATCGCTTGCAAGGATAATCGCAGCTAAGACAGGAAGGCGCATCAGAGAGATATACAAGCTCACGGCGAACGACACCTATTACAGTGCCGAGGAAGCAGTCGCTTTCGGACTTGCAACAGAGATATTGAAGGAGGTGTAAGCCGTGAGGAATATGAGATATCTCGCTGATGGGATAACTGTCTCCAACGATACAAGGAAAACAGGGCTTAACAACAACGATATGATAATTGGCTCGTCAGGCTCCGGGAAGACAGGTGGTTATGTCATACCTAATCTTCAGAACATTACAGGAAGCATGGTGGTGTCAGATACCAAGGGTCAGCTTCACAGAATGTTCAGTGATGAGCTAAAAGCCAAGGGGTATTCAGTCTATACCCTTGACCTCGTAGACCCGCTGAGCTCCTGCGGCTACAACCCATTAAGCGGAATACGGCGCTATGACAACGGCAAGTTATGCGAGAAGGATATAATAACGCTTGCAACTACCATAATGCCGACGCTTGACAAGGAAGAGCCGTTCTGGGAGATGGCAGCAGCAGGATATATTGCTTTTCTCATAGCATTCTGTCTGGAAACACTCGTTCCTGAGGAGCAGAACATGATAAGCGTCTGCAAGCTGCACCATACATATATTGGACGCAACGGCGAGCTGTCGTTCCTGCAGTGGGCGGACAAACACCCCAACACCTTTGCGGCGAAGAAATTCTATGAGAGTCGTGCGAGTTCCGCTGCCGACAAAATGTGGAGCAGCATAATAGAATTTGCCAACCGCGCTTTAGAGCCGTTCGATTTTGAGGAAGCAAGAACTATCTTCGGTAATTCCGAGGGCTTTGATATACGGGACTTGGGCAGAAAGAAGACTGTATTGTTTCTTAATGTAAGCGATACAGACAGGGCGTTCGACCAGCTTGTCAATGTGTTCTACACTCAGGCGCTGCAGCTGCTCTGTTCGGAAGCGGACAAGAACCCAGACGGCAGACTTAAAGTTCCTGTACGAATCATGATGGACGACTTTGCTGCGAGCGCAAGGATACCCGACTTCGACAAAATAATTTCCGTGATACGTTCCAGAGAGATATCTGTAAGCATAATCCTCCAGAGCCTTACACAGCTTCAAAGTATGTACAAATACTCTGAGGCTGCGACCATCACCAACAACTGCGATCATCTGCTTTATCTTGGCTCGCAGGATATTGATACGGCGAATTTCATCGCCTGCAGAGTATGCAGGACTCCCGAAACCGTTATGTGTATGCCGAGAGATAAGGCAGTGCTTATAACCAGCGGAGAAAAGGCGAGGTTTGTGGATAAGGTGAAGCCGTACAGTACTATTAGTAATTAACGATATTCTGACGGTGCTCGTGCACCGTCGGATAGGTTTTAAAGGTCAATGGACAACTGAGTTCTGACCGAATTCATTTTAACAAGAAAGAAGGACAAATTTTATGACAATCAGTGAGATCAAGATCAGAAAGACATTCGATGAGGGCAACCTCAAGGCCATAGCCTCTGTCGTGCTGGACGACTGCTTTGCAGTGCATGACATCAAGGTCATTCAGGGCGGCGGCAGACTCTTTGTGGCTATGCCGAGCCGCAAGGATGAATGCGGAGCTTACAGGGATATAGTGCATCCAATGTGTGCTGAGGCGAGGAACAGGTTCGAGGAGGCGATCATTGATGAATACGAGAGATTTGTGGCGGTTGAGGATGTGATGGAAAAAGAAAATACGCCGTATTATTGTATAAACAGGCCTTAAAAATCCTATATTATAAGGGAAAAGTCAAATATTTGTTGACTTTTCCCTTGATTTATGCTATGATTTAAGGGAAAGGGCGGTGGCTAAGGGAATGAGAACATTCAATTATTCTTCTGTTAAAGACCAGAAATGGGATTCTGATATTCTTGGATATATAGCTGCTATATATAAAGAAGCAGGCAAACAGGAGCTGTATCTGAAGCAGCGTCCCGAAGAACTTGAAAAGCTTGTGGAGATCGCAAAGATACAGAGTACAGAGGCTTCTAATGCAATTGAAGGCATAGTCACCACTAATACACGTATCAGACAGCTGGTGGAGGAAAAGACCGCTCCAAGAAATCGTGATGAACAGGAGATCGCTGGTTATCGTGATGTGCTGAATATCATTCATGAGAGCTTTGATGCGATCCCGATAACCAGAAACTATATCCTTCAGCTCCATAAGATCATGTATGGGCACATGAATAATCCGATGGCAGGGCAGACGAAAAATGTCCAGAACTATATCAGTGCAACATATCCCGATGGACATACTGAGACAATATTCACTCCGCTGCCACCGTATGAGACTCCCGAGGCACTCGACAGGATATGCGAGGAGTATAACAGGGTCATCGGCAATTTTGAGCTGGAGCCGCTTATTGCTATACCGATATTCATTCATGATTTTCTTTGTATTCATCCATTCAACGATGGAAACGGCAGAATGAGCCGTCTGCTTACAACGTTGCTTTTATACCGCAGCGGATTTTATGTGGGAAGATACATCTCCCTTGAAGCGAAGATTGCAAAGAATAAGGACCTTTATTATGACGCACTTAACCGCTCGCAGCATGGATGGCACGAGGGTGCGGAGGATGCAGTTCCGTTTATAAAATATATTCTTAGCATTATACTTGCCGCATATAAGGATTTCGGGGACAGGTTCTCTATCGTAGAGGAAAAGCTCCCTGCGGTAGAAATGGTTCGTAAGGCGGTACAAAACAAAATAGGAAGATTCACGAAGCAGGATATAAGGGAGCTGTGTCCATCTCTGAGTCTCAGCTCCGTGGAAGGTGCTTTGAGAAAAATGGTGAGTGCAGGAGAATTGAAGCGTGAGGGATCAGGAAGATCCACCTGCTATCTTCGTCTTAAATAAAGAGATCGTATTTTCCCTTAAATCCGAATGCGTTTTAAGGGAAGCTTGGCGCATTTAAGTGCAAAATCGAGTGTGGTTAGGAGGCTTATATGGTGGAGTTGCCGGAGAAGATCAGGCCGCGGTTTTATGAGCTTCTGCCGAAATTCATTGAAAGTGGCAGCAAGCTGAAAAGCTTTCAGGAGAAGTGCATTGAACACATCCTGTCAGACACATACAAAAAGGATGTCTTTTGTATCAGTAAAACAGGCTCGGGAAAGTCGCTGTGCTATCAGCTTCCTGCTTTGCTGCTTAATGATTACACTGTTGTCATATCTCCGCTGACTGCTCTGATCGGTGATCAGATCCGTTCGCTTGCCGACAAAGACATATCGGCTGTAGGATTTTATCATAATAGCAACATGGTCCGTAAAGAGCAGCAGGAGGCGCTGCTTAACGGACAAAGTGATGTTAAGCTTATTTACACAACGCCCGAAACCCTGCAGAGTAAAAGCTCCTTTTTCGAGAAACTGCAGATATCCATGCTTGTAATTGATGAGGCGCACTGTGTAACGGTATGGGGAAATGATTTCAGAACTGCATACAGGTGCATAAAATCC
>JAFSHE010000107.1 GCA_017440445.1 Oscillospiraceae bacterium
AAGCGTGAGAACAGATACGCCAGCGGCACGAACAGGAACACTGTCCTGGTCACCGTCAGCAGCGAGCTTTTGAAGCTTGCTCCCACCGCCTGAAACAGCACAGGATATGTAAGCGAGGTCACCAGCGGAATAAAGCTTACTCCGATGATGCGGAATGCGTTGATACCTATTCGTATCACCTCCTCGTCAGAGGAGAAGAACCTCAGCATAGGCTCAGGAATTATCGCAAAGCACAGCGTTCCGAGGAACATCAGCGCCCAGCCGAAAAGTATCGCTGTGTTCAGCGTTTTCTTGCAGCGTTCGGCGTTCCTTGCGGCATAATTGAAGCTGATCACAGGCACGATACAGGTCTGCATTGCACCCAGCGGAATAAAGAAGAACGTCTGCCATTTGTAGTAAAGCCCCAGCACCGTCACTGCGGCATCCGAGAACGTTGCGAGTATCATATTCAGCCCGAAGATATACAGCGTATAAGCCGACTGCATAAGGATATTCGGAAGTCCCAAACGGAATATCTTCCCCACATAATGAGGATATTTCTTCAATGACGGCGACCTGTAAAAGCCCTTTTTCATCACCACCAGAGCTGCCACCACCTGCCCTGCGACAGTAGCTACCGCCGCACCTGCAATTCCCATTTCGGGAAGTCCGAGCATTCCGAAAATGAGCAGCGGGTCAAGGATTATGTTCGTCACCGCACCGAGTATCTGCGCAAGCATGGGAGTTTTCATATCGCCCCGAGCCTGTAAAACTTTCGTCCATATACTCTCTAAAAACAAGCCGAAGCTGAACACGCAGACTATCCTGCCGTAAGCGATGACATCGGCGATGACCTCGGGAGAATCGGTCTGTAGCCTTGCGTAAAGCGGCATTATCGCATAGCACACCGCCGCAAAGACAGCCCACAGTGCGACTGCAAGCGGAGTTCCCGTGCCTGCGTATTCGTCAGCCTTTTCGCTTTGAGAAAGTCCAAGCTTTGCCGCCATTACGGTGTTTATTCCGACGCCTGTTCCAACTGCCAGAGCTATCATAAGTAATTGCAGAGGATAGACGATGGAAAGGGCGGTCAGTCCCGTTTCGGAATACCTCCCCACAAACACGCTGTCGATGATGTTATAAAGCGCCTGAATAAGCTGTGCGAGCATTACGGGCGGCGCCATTCTGAAAAGTATCCTGCTTATCTTTTCAGTGCCGAAATAATCGCTGTGCTGTCTGATATCCTGCATACTACACCTCGTCTGTGAGGGCGTTGCCCAGCACCCTGTCATATTCGCACAAAAGCTCCGTCATGAGCCGTATTTTATCATAGCCCATCGCCTTTACCGCCCTTTCCTCCACGGTGTTGATAGAGGAAAGCAGGGGCTTTGCGTAGGCTGTTCCCTTGTCGGTGAAGATATACGCCTTTTCACGACCTGTGCCGTTTTCGGCGGAGTCGCAGAGATAGCCGTTTTTCAGCATACCGCCTATCACATTGTTGATGGTCTGCTTCGGGATAAGATAGCTGTCGCAGATCATTTTCTGCGTGCAGTAGCCGTTGTCACGGATTGTATATAATACAAGCATTTCGTTGTAGCTGATACCGTGCTTCTTGGACCATGCGGAATACACCCCGCGGAATT
>JAFSHE010000108.1 GCA_017440445.1 Oscillospiraceae bacterium
CGTTCTTCTTGTTCTTCATGGTGTTGTAGTTGCGCTGTTTGCATTCTGTACACGCCAGTGTAATTTTAACTCTCACTTTCGGCACCTCCTATTTTCTTGCCTTTTCAGGCATTATTGCCTCCCTCAGCCGCGGAATTGCGGATTTAACGGGGCTGATGTGCAAAAAAACGCACAAAAAAATAAGCCCCATTCGAGGTATATACATTTTACCACAAATAACTCCGCTTGTCAAGCCTTTTTACAAACTTTATTCAGGATTATCAAATAAACTTCTTTCAGATATCATTTTTTTGCCTTTTCTATCACTTTAACGCAAAATTAGCACATTAACAAGCTAAATTGTTCTGTAAACGACACATATTTTGTGTTATAATATTATATAGAAGGGAAACGATTTTCCTTTCTCCACTTAATTTCATTAATACAGAGGTACAGTATGCCCACACAAGCCAGAACTTCCGTTCAAAGATTAAAGATACTATACTTATATAAGATACTTACCGAATACACCGATGAGGACCATGCTCTAACAATGCCCGAGATCATATTAAAGCTGGAGCAGTACGGCATCTCTGCCGCACGAAAGGCTCTTTATGACGACATAGAGGCACTGAAGCTGTACGGTCTTGACATAATCGATACAAAGGGACGCAACGCCGATTACCGTGTTGTCAGCCGTGAGTTTGAGCTGCCCGAGCTTAAGCTCCTTGCCGATGCGGTAAGCTCTGCAAAATTCCTGACCGAGAAGAAGTCGAGGGAGCTTATCGAGAAGATAGCCGCACTGTGCAGTACATATCAGTCGGTCAGCCTGCGCAGGCCTGTTCATGTTTCGGGCAGAGCAAAGGCGATGAACGAGAAGATATATCTCAATGTTGACGTTATCCATCGTGCCATCAGCGAAAACAAGCAGATCTCATTCCGCTACTTCTCATACGACACCAGCAAGCGCAGAGTGTATCGCAACAGCAGACGTGTCTGCTCGCCCTATTCCCTTGTGTGGGATGACGAGAAATACTATCTTGTCGGCTACTACGAGGGTCGCAAAAGCATAACCAATTTCCGTGTTGACCGCATGGAGAACGTTGAGATAGAGGATACCCGCTGTGTTCCCGCTCCTGAGGGCTTCAGCGTGGACGACTATCTCGGCTCCTCCTTCTCGATGTTCAGCGGGGAGACTACCGAGATAAAGCTGCTGATGGACAACGACCTTGTCAACGTAGTGATAGACCGCTTCGGAAAGAACACAAAGATAGTCCCCTATGACGAGGAGCATTTCACCGTTATCGTTAACGTAAAGGCGGAGGCTCCGTTCTTCGGATGGCTGTTCCAGTTCGGCGGAAAGGTGCGTATCCTTTCCCCCGACAGCATTTCCGACAGGTACAGAGAAATGGTGGAATCCGCCGCCAGAGCTTTCGCTGTACACAATAACTGATACAACATATCCCGAACCGAAAAATGCGTATATTTATTAAAGAAGTATGACCCGTGAAGAAAAACCTCACGGGTCATTTTGATATCTAATCAAATAAATTGGAATCGACTTGCTTGGTTGTCTTTCTGGCAGAACCAATAAACTTATCACAAATGATACCCACCAATGTAAGGCAAGCAAATACAACAGCCCAAATAATCCAAAGATTATTTGTAGTTGCGCCGCCTGCATCCACACCATTGGTTTGAAAAATAGCTCCTGCAATAAAACCAATAATGTATGCTGCAGCAGTACAAATAGGTGTTGTTTTACCTTTAAGGAAAAAAGATATCACCATAGAAACTATCCCGACAACGAATAGCCAAACCGGCAGCTGTTTCATTCCGTGAATATCAAAAAATACATATCTGCACAGTACAAAGCCAATGCAAAGTACACATAAGGACAGCAAATGAACAGTAATATTTTTCTTGCTTAACATGCAATCCCACTCCTTTGTCTAATCAGAAATTAATCTTCTATCTGTATAATAATGTCGTATGCAGCAGAGCATTCTTCTTTTGATAATTTTGTTTCATTAACAAGATATTCTATTGCTTCATCCCTGTCAACAATTTCTTTCAATATATCCTGTGCCTTTTTGAACTTCTCAACAACCTGCTTAACTTCATTATCCATAAACACATCTCACTTTCAAATCCTTTTTTTGTTGAGTTAATTATAACACAATATTCACATAAGGTCAATGTACAAATAACGCAAAGTACTTTTGACAAACTATCAAAAATGGCTTTAATTACTTATATATTTCGGGATAACTTATTCTATACTCATACGCTCTGTGCCTGTTCGCCTGAGATATTCCGCATATCCGTCGTGACGGGTGCGCTCCGATATGTATTCCGCAACGAACGGCAGAAGCTGCATGTAAAGCCGCATCCTGTCGTCGTCCGCAAGGAACACCGCAGCGCCCTCTATTCCACGGAGAGAGTCACGCATCATCGCATGGTGGCAGCGGCGCAGCGCCAGAAGCTCCTCATAACGATACTGTGCCGCCTGCAACGAAAGTCCGCACAGACGGGCTATCTCCTGCGGAGAGGACACCGCACAGAATTGAAGAACATCCATCGGTGCGAGAAGCTCCGCCGCAAAACAGTCCGCCTCCCGCTCGCAGACTTCAGAGAGCGGCGCTGTTCCGCTGTTTTCAATGTGTCCCAGCAGGATATGAGCAAGCTCATGCGCCAGCGTCCAGCGGCGGCGGGACTTTCCGCAGGCATTTCCGTTCACGGCACAGACGAACTCCCCCTCATCGCAGAAGCTGAATCCATAAGGGCTTATGCTGCTGTACAGCTGCTCCACGCTCATCCCGAGATACTCCGCACAGGCGGGATAATCCACTATCCTTATAGAGTAAAACTCCGCCACCTGTTCAAGGTCCACGGGAAGTCTGCTTATCCCTGCGTCAAGCAGAGCCTTTACAGCGTTCATCTGCGGCCTCCGTTGTACTTCGGCAGGTCCTTTATGCTGCCTGACTGCTTTTTGATGGTTATTCTTCGGGGAGCGCCTCCGCATCTTGCTGCGACCAGTATCGTTTTAGGCTCCTCGGTGCAGCGGCGGTACTCTATCTCTGTGCAGGCATCCACTAGCTCCCTGCCGTATCCATCAAGCACACGGTACTTTTTTAGATGCTCTGCGTCAGCTGCGCTCTCCGTGTACATTCCCTCGAAAAGCTCGTTAGGCTCACAATGCAGCGCACCA
>JAFSHE010000009.1 GCA_017440445.1 Oscillospiraceae bacterium
CAATCGTACTCTCCTCATTCAGCATGAAGCCTGCTATGGTTTCAGGTAAGAATACCAACACCGTTCCGAAAATGAGATAGGAAACAAAAGCTATCAGCAGACATACACGAAGTCCCTCTCGTATGCGACCGAATTTTTCTGCTCCGTAATTCTGACTTGTGAACGCTGACATGGTAAATCCCGCTGTACAGGCAGGGTCAATAAACAGGTTAAGGTATCTCATGCACACTGAAAACGCCGAGGTGTACGCAAGTCCAAGACCGTTTACAAAAAACTGCACCACCATACTTCCGACAGCTGTTACAGAATTCATCAGAGCCATGGCTATGCCGTTTCTTATAAGCTCACGGTACATTCCGAAATCGATATTGAAATCACTTCTGCGAAGCCTTATGATATCTACCCTGCGCAGACGTGCAAAGCATATCAGCGCAGAGATCAGCTGAGAAATGATCGTCGCATAAGCAGGACCATCTACCCCCATACCCATGAAAAAGATAGTAATGTAATTAAGACCTACATTAACTATGGAAGATACAATGATCGCAATAAGCGGCGTTTTACTGTCGCCAAGCGCCCTCAGCACAGCCGAACACATATTGTAGAATATCGTGCAGACAAGTCCTCCGAAAAGGATATATCCATACAGAAGGCTGTCGCTCATTATCTCCGAGGATGTATCAAGCAGGAGAAGAAGCTCATCCAGAAATACAATACTGACAACTGTCAGCACAACAGTAATAAGCCCTGACAGCACAACAGATGAAGCTATGCATTTCCTTAGTTCATCCATGTCCTTTCTGCCGTAGCTATGGGCTATCGAAACAGAAAAACCATTAGTAAGTCCAACTGAAAATCCCACAATAAGAAACGTAAGCGAACCCATATTGCCTACCGCTGCAACTGCGTTATCACCTAATCCCTTACCGACTATTGCGGTATCAGCAATATTATATATCTGCTGAAGCAGATTTGTAAAAAGCATAGGGAAATAAAAGGATAGTATCAGCTTTGATACCTTTCCCTGTGTAAGATCATATACTTGTGCCATTTGATTACTCCGATCTTTCTTCGGTCAACGGTTCACCGTAAAGACCGCCATAAGTGCCTGTTGCGAGATATACTCTGCCTTTTTTTCTGAAATCCCCGTCCATTGATACGATATATCCATACACCTGTGAATCGTTATTTATCCTTGACCAGCTTTTGCCAAGATCATAGCTGCACCAGAAGCCGTATTCACCAAATAAGGTTCCGCTGATATAAAGTGCGGGGATTTTTTCATCTTCGCCTTTTCCGAAGCCTACTGTCTTGACAAAATCGCCATTCTCGGTAATACGTTCTGCGGTAACATCGTTTTCACCGAAGGTCAGACGCCACAATCCGAAGGATAGCAGTGCCATATAGCATATGCCTTCTTCAGTCGGCAAAAAGCGTATCTCTCCGCCTTTGTAACCGTCTATTCCAGAAAATCTGCATTCGGGCAGATCACCCTTGACCTCGGTCTGATAAAAGCTGCTTCCGCAGTCGTTGCTGACATATATCTGTCCGCTCTCACCAAATCCGTATGCCATTTTCGGGTCAGTTCTGTCAGAGAATATCTTGATATGCTGCTCGCCCTCGGATATATCTTTCCCTGCGATATCATAAATACGTATCTTAGTGAACTGCTTTGATGCGACATCATATTTTACAGCGCCGAAGCAGGGCAGCTGTCCCCATTGATATGCAAGCGTCCACAGTATCGTTTTTCCGTCAGCCGAAATAGCCGTCCATCCGCTGTTTGTGTTAGGTCGTGATATCGCCTCAGACGCTGCGTCAAGCTTTTCAGAAATTCCTGAAGGATATCCGATATGAGTAAAGCTGTCGCCGCCATCATGTGTAAGTATAACTCCGCCTTTTGTGTGAGCTGTCCAGTTTCCGCGCGCCGCTGCAACGAAAACGTCAGGAGCATCCTGTACAAAATCCGCATTAAGGCAAGTGATATAACGGTGACCGTCCTTGTCAGCAAACGAATTCTCACATG
>JAFSHE010000109.1 GCA_017440445.1 Oscillospiraceae bacterium
AGTGGGGAGGCATAACGGGATTTCTGGAGTAGATCTTCCAGCTGTCATCCAGCAGATCGAGAGGTACGTTAGGATCAAGCACGTCCATATTAGCTTCCCAGAGGGAGTCGATAGTACCAACGTCCTTCCAGTAGCCGTCGAAGTGGTATGCAACCATCTTTTCATTGTTAGCCAGCATCATAGGAATGATATTCTTACCGAAGTCCTTTGTAGCGCCCTCGTCGTTCTCGTTGTCGATAAGGTGCTTTCTCAGCTTGGACCATGTGAATACATAGATACCCATGGAAGCGAGGTTGGACTTAGGCTCAGCAGGCTTCTCTGCAAACTCGTAGATAGTGCCGTCGGGGTTTGCGCTCATGATACCGAAGCGGGGTGCCTCCTCCCACGGAACTTCGAGAACTGCGATAGTAGCGTCAGCCTTCTGCTCCTTGTGGAAGTCCACCATCTTGGAGTAGTCCATCTTGTAGATGTGGTCACCCGAAAGGATAACTACATACTCGGGATTGTATCTGTCGATAAAGCCGATGTTCTGGTAGATAGCGTTAGCTGTACCGGAGTACCAAGCCTTACCGGAAGCTGTCTCGTAGGGAGGCAGAACATGTACGCCGCCGTGAGCTCTGTCAAGACCCCAGGGCTGACCGTTGCCTATGTACTCGTTGAGCACCAGGGGCTGATACTGTGTCAGAACGCCCACTGTGTCGATACCTGAATTAACGCAGTTAGAAAGCGGGAAATCGATAATTCTGTATTTACCGCCGTAAGGAACGGCAGGCTTTGCCATATCCTGTGTCAGTGCGTAAAGACGGCTGCCCTGTCCGCCTGCAAGAAGCATGGCTACGCACTCTTTTTTGATGTGATTCATATATTTCCTCCTGACCCGGCATTTCTGCCGTGATTTTTGTTATTCATTCGCAGTGCGGTGTCAAGCTTTCTTGCCGCTGTCTGCGGGGGTAGCTTTTGTTTCGGTTGCTGACTTCTGAGCAGGCTTCTTTTCTTCCTTTTCAGCAGGCTTTTCCTCTGCTTGTTTTGCGGGTTCGGCCTTTTCTGCGGGAGTTTCCGCAGCCTTTTCAGCTTCCTTTGCTGCCATCTCCTCAGCGACCTTGCTGGGAGGTGTGCGCTTGTTCTTTATTGTGAAGTACATCACTGACATAGGAGGAAGATCCAGTGTAATACGGAAATCCTCACCGTGCAGCGGGTTCTCCTGAGCGGTAACAGTACCGTTTGTGACACCTGCGCCGCCGTACTTCTCAGCGTCAGAGTTGAACACCTCAACATACTCGCCGTAGTACGGAACACCGATATCATATACCTCGTGACGAACAGGCTGGAAATTGCATACGCAGATAACCTCGTCCTTGTTCTTCGCAATACGTCTGAAAGCAATAACGCTGTTTGCGTTATCCTCGCTGGATATCCAGTGGAAGCCCTCCCAGCTGGTATCGCACTCCCACAGTGCGGGAAGCTCCTGATACAGCTTGTTCAGATCCTTTACATACTGATGCAGCTTGTAGTGCGGATCGAATTCCAGCACCTCCCAGTCGAGGCCTGTCTGGAAGTTCCACTCCTTATACTGTGCGAACTCCTGTCCCATGAACATCAGCTTCTTACCGGGGTGAGCGGTCATGTAGCCGAGGAACGTTCTCATGGAGTTGAAGCGGTACTCTCTCGGACCGCCCATCTTATCGAGCATCGAGCACTTACCGTACACTACCTCGTCATGAGAGATAGGCAGGATGAAGTTCTCAGAGAATGCATAGTAGAACGAGAATGTAACCAGATTGTGATTATAAGGACGTGACAGCGGATCCATGGACATGTAACGAAGCATATCGTTCATCCAGCCCATGTTCCACTTGAAGTTGAAGCCCAGGCCACCGATATCCGCAGGCTTTGTAACCATCGGCCAGGCGGTGGACTCCTCTGCGATCATCATGATATTGGGATGCTCCCTGAACAGTGCCGCATTCAGCTTCTGCAGGAACGCTACCGCCTCAAGGTTCTCGTGACCGCCGTAGACATTGGGACGCCACTCGCCGCCCTGTCTGTCATAGTCAAGATAGAGCATGGACGCTACCGCATCAACACGCAGACCGTCTATATGATACTTGTCTATCCAGTAGTTAGCATTGGAAACAAGGAACGACTGCACCTCGGGCTTGCCCCAGTCGAAGATGTGCGTACCCCAGTTCTTATGCTCACGCTTAAGGGGGTCATCATACTCGTAGCAGCTTGTTCCATCAAACTCATACAGACCCGCAGCATCCTTCGGGAAGTGCGCAGGCACCCAGTCAACGATTACACCGATACCAGCATTGTGACACTTGTCCACGAACTCCATAAAGTCAAACGGAGTACCGAAACGGGATGTAGGCGCAAAATAACCTATCTGCTGATAGCCACACGAGCCGTCATACGGGAACTCTGCAATAGGCATAAGCTCCACATGGGTATAGCCCATCTCCTTAACGTAAGGGATAAGCTCATCCGCAAGGCGGTGATAGTTATAATAGTTCTCGCCATCCTTCTTCCATGAGCCGATATTCACCTCATAGATATTGGCAGCGCTTTCGTAGATGTTCTTCTTTGCCAGCTTGTCAAGATATGCGCCGTCTGTCCATTTGAAGCCATCCAGCTCGTAGAACTTGGACGCAGTGTTCGGACGAAGCTCCATGTGATAGCCGTAAGGATCGGCCTTCAGCTTGATAAGCCCGTCTGTACTCTCGATACTATATTTATATGTATCGTACTGCTTTATCCCCTCAACAAAAAGCTCCCAGATACCAGCGTCGCTGATCTTGTTCATATAGCTTCTTGTTCTGTCCCAGTGGTTGAAATCACCCACAACGCACACGGATTTAGCATGAGGCGCCCACACTCTGAACACCGCACCGCTTTTACCGCCTACGGTCATTTTATGAGAACCGAAGAACTCGTATGCATGGGAGTTTTCGCCCTGATGGAAAAGATACAGAGGAACATTGTACTCATCCGGTACAACGATTGCCATTTGCATTACCTCCTGAATAATATTTACACGATCCTGCCAAACCGAGACTGCAGATCGTTGGATTATAAACAATGCTCTTTGCACAGCATTACTAAAACGTATACTTATAGAGCATAATTCTTGTTATTATTGTATCACAACGAAGCATTTATTTCAATAGTTTTGTTAATATTTCATGTTTATTGCTATTTTTTTATTAGGGCATTTAGCAACTTTGACCAATATTTTGTCGGATAAAATACACCCATTACATATTCATTCCTCTGTACGACACCTTGTGAAAGCTTTAACATAACTCAAGTTCAAAAAATATAAACCGTATATACTATATAAATATATAGAAAAAACAGATAAAATACAAATTCCGCCAAGCAGACACTTGACGGAATTCATACTATATTTTCGACATTGACAGATATGTGCGCACCTTGTTGACGATAAGCTTATCGTTATCGTATGCGAGATGTGAGGCAGCCTGACCTATCTCCACCCAGCGTATCTCGGATATCTCCTCCTCCTGGGGCTTCACCTCGAAGCTAAGCGCCCTGGCAACAAAATAAACGACCTCCTTACGGGTATCTCTCCTTGGATTGAATACCACTGTTTCACGGAAGGAAGCGTCGTCTATGGAAATATCGATATTGGTCTCCTCTTTTATCTCCCGGATGGCTGTATCGGTCTCCGACTCACCATCCTCCATGTGTCCTTTCGGGAATGACCAATAGCCTGATTTGATATGCTTTATCAGCAGTATTTCGGTATTTCCGTAATGCTTTCGATAAACAATTGCGCCGCATGACTTTTCATAATTCATGCTCGTTTTCCTTTCATAATGATATATTAATAGTATTATACCACACATTCCACAGTTTGTCACGTGTTTTTAATAAACTCATTAAATCTTTTTTTATGTTGTCAATTTGCCTAATCGGACAAACTCTGTCCCCGCTTAAGTTGGCTGTTTTTCACAGGAGTTGTATTGGGTTTATTTTTAGTAAAAACCACAAGAAGACTTTCGTCTTTTTACATATTTTTACATAATTCAATTCGGTTTTGAAATAGTTACAAAACGGTTACAAAGTTTCTTTGTGCAGGTTGCACAGTTTTGCGAACTGCTTTTTGTTTGACATTTGAAGAAAACTTGGGTATAATACAAAACGGATAAAAAATGAGGGCGAAGTGCGCATATAAGATAAAAGGAAGTATAAAAGCACTTGATAAAGATATATAGCCCACGCAGAACATTACTGCACAGGAACATCAGGAGGAAACATGAAACCACAGATAGTTAATACCAGGATGCACGGTCTTGTAAAAAAGAGTCGTGTCATCAAGGCGGCGCTGTTCGTGATAACGATGCTCATGGTCGTGACAATGACCGGTTCGCTGTATTTCCGTGACCGTGTTTATATCACCGACAATGGGGTAACAAAGGAGCTTATGACCTCCGAAACAAACCTCTATGAGATACTGAACTTCGGCGGATACACCATCGGCGAACACGATGAAGTCACCTACACCAACGAGGAGGACGAGACCGCCCACATCACCATTCACCGTGCGTTTGACGTTATCGTCAAGGCAGACGGAAAAGACATCACCGTACCCGTAATCGACGGAACAGTCGCACAGGTCATTGAAAAGGCAGGCGTAACGCTTGGCGAGAACGACCTTATCGACTGTGACGCGGAGCAGGAAGTAACCGAGGGAATGAGCATCGGCATTACCCGTGTGGAATACAAGCTCCGCCTTAACACATCCGAGATCCCCTTCGAGACCCAGTATGTTGAAAACTCCAACCTGGTCATCGGAGAGGAACGGATCGTGTGCGAGGGCGAAAACGGCATTAAGACATATTATGTGACAGAAAAGTACGTTGACGGAGTACTGACCGAGCAGGAGCTTACTCGTGAAAGCATATCGAAGGCACCTGTTACAAAGATAATTGAGCGTGGTACTGCTCTTGCAGAGCCTTACGCTAAGATGGAGCAGCCCGAGGAGCTTACACTTGTCAACGGACTTCCCGCTGAGTATACAAGAGTTATCTCCGGCAAGACGACTGCTTATACCGCAGGCTACAATGCAAAGACCGCAAGCGGTCTTATGGCTGAGATAGGTACAGTTGCGGTAAACCCCAACGTTATCCCCTACGGCAGCGAGCTTTATATAGTTGCATGCGATGGCTCTCAGGTATATGGCTACGCTATCGCAGCCGACACAGGCCTTGGTATGATGCAGGGTACAGTCCTTGCAGACCTCTACTTTGGCAACAAATACGAATACTATGACGAAAGCTGCGCATGGGGCGCAGTCGAGTGCGATATCTACGTTCTCTCTGAGGGCGGCGGATATTTCTACTGATACAAATACAGTTCACCATCTCCCTGCAAAACAGTTGTGCCGCCAATAGGCGGGGCGCTGTTGCAGGGTCTTTTTTTATTGACAAACAAAATGTCAGGTGCTATAATTGTCTTAAAGATCATTAAACGGAGGTATTTATGAAAGCGATCAGAAACAATCTAGGTTTTATACTGCTGAGCATAGCAGAGCTTGCCATCGGAATTCTTCTTATAATCAGCCCCGTAGGATTTACCACCGCAGTGCTTTGCACAGTGGGAGTTACGATCGCAGTGATGGGCGCATACAGCGTTCTCAGATACTTCCGCATCGACGCAGAGAAAAGCGCCATGGGCCTTGACCTTTTCGTAGGACTTACCGCCATGACAGTTGGAACGATCTGCGTTGCAAACACGACCGCCCTCGCTATGGCAGAGCCTTTCCTTGCGGTATTTCTCGGAATAGCACTCACACTGCTCGGAATTCTGAAAATACAGTGGTGCGTGGATATGCTGAGATTAAAGCGTGACAAGTGGTATATCCCCGCAGCAGGTGCTGTGATATCTATCGTTTGCGGTATACTCATAATCACAAATCCCTTTGGCTCGGCTGAGGGACTATGGCTCTTTACAGCGATATCCCTGATGGTCGACGCAGTATGCGAGATTGTTATACTAATATTCAGGAGAAGAACTCCCTCCGACAAGCAGACCATAGAGGACGAGCTTGACGAGGACGAAGAATAGATCCGAAAATGCACGAAAAAAGAGGCCGTATCGCGATTACCATCAGGTGTTCGTGATACGGCCTCTCTCAAAATAAGAGGTCACTTGATCTTTGTATATGCTGTTAGAATAAAACGCCGTAAATCAGCGAGTTTACCCAATCGGTACAGTGGATCTCAACGTGTTACCGCCAGACTTACCATGCCGCATTGTGCTAGAAACCAATTTCTTCGCGTTTGATCATGCCAGCTCTAAACAAGAGTGACGTAAAAGAGTTTTGCCCTTATCCGTTATTCTGCTGCATTTTCTGTCCGTCACTGCCCTGCGCCTTTACCCACAGTGCGGGGCTTTGCACATAAGGTTGTGATAGCTGAAAATCAAAAAATGATTTTCGGCGCTTAATGTGAGTTTCATACTCGTGCCGCAGCCTCCCGAAATCGGGCTGATGCGGATGTAGCCATGCCGCTCTGCCAATCGGCTGCATTCCCGATAATGAGCGGATCACCAAAGCATTACAGCTTTATCCGCCTTTATTGTAAACCATTTTTTCGGAAATGTCAAGGGCTTTTCCGATTTTTGGCGATATTCCGCATTTTAATGCGTGTTTTTATGCATATTGCCGCAAAAACAGAACCTCCGTTGACTAATCGCGCGGAGTATGCTACAATTATATACAGACATAAGATCGGAGGACATGAAATGATTTTATCAGACAGAACAATAATGCAGATGCTTGAAGAAGGCACGCTCGGCATCTCCCCGCTAAACAAGGAGCAGATACAGCCCGCAAGCGTTGATATCCGTTTAGGAGATACATTCAGCATCGTTGAGGATACAAGCAGCGGCATCATCTCCCTTGAAAGCGAGATACGATACAAAACGATAAAGACAGATACCTACCTGCTGCTTCCTGGGCAATTCGTACTGGCAACCACTATGGAATACTTCTCACTTCCTGACGACCTTACCGCCTTTGTTGAGGGCAGAAGCTCCCTTGGCAGGATGGGACTTTTCATACAGAATGCGGGCTGGGTAGACCCGGGTTTCAAGGGCGAGATAACACTGGAGCTGTTCAACGCAAACCGCTGCGCTATCGAGCTGAAAGCAGGCAGACGTGTAGGCCAGCTTGTATTTGCGGAGATGGACAAGCCTGCTCTTAATCCCTACAACGGAAAGTATCAGGGACAGACAGGCGCAACAGGCTCCAGAGTATACATGGATAAGGATCAATTAATTAGGAATGAGGAGTGAGGAATCAGGTTGTTGTGTCGGCTGACGCCGACATATCTGAAAACGGCTGCGCTGTAATGGGGCAAGGATTTTCATTGTAAATTCCTCATTTGCGGCGAAGCCGCTTTTTATTTCATCCGACGAAGTCGGATACATTAATTCCTCATCCCTAATTCCTAATTCCTCATTAATTTGACGAGCGTTCCGCTCGTCAAATTCCGATCTACATCTGTATCAGACCCGCCAGTATCTCCCACAGACAGTACCAGAAGGAAATCCTGTCCACATCCTTTGCCGCTATGATATCCGTGCGCATTACCGCCGCTCCGTCCACCGTAACAAGATATTCTCCCAGAAACTGCCCCTGCTGCACAGGTGCTTCAAGGCTCTCCACGAAGGTGTATTCATACTCCACATCAGCGGCTCTGCCCTTTTTTATTATGCATATACCTCCGCTGTTTTCGACGATAGGCTGAACGCTTTCCACCGTTCCCCGCTCCACTGATATCGGAAGAAGCTTTGCACTGTCCACCTCGGGACTGAATTTCTCAAAAGACTCAAAGCCATAATCAAGCAGCTCCTCTGCACGGGCGAAGCGGGAATCATCATCCCCGCATCCCAGCACCACCGCCACAAGGCGCATTCCGTCACGCTCCGCACAGACCGAAAGGCAGCAGCCCGCGTTATCGGTAGTACCTGTTTTTCCGCCGAGTATGCCCTCATACCAGCGTATCATTTTGTTGGTATTCACAAGCTGAGTTTCCCCGCCACGGAGATAATCCACCCATGTCAGAAACCAGCCACGGTAGACCTCATACTTCATAAGCTCCGCTGTAAGCACCGCCACATCACGTGCAGAAGTATAATGTCCGTTCTCATCATAGCCAACACAGTTAATATAGTGAGTATCGTTCATCCCAAGGGCCTTTGCTTTTCTGTTCATCAGCTTGACAAACTGAGCCTCGCTGCCTGCGGTATGCTCAGCAAGCGCCACACATGCGTCGTTTGCCGAGGATACTATCACAGCCTCCAGAAGCTCCGCAGCGGTCATCTCCTCGCCCGGCACGAGCCATATCACAGAGCCGTCCGTATCCTGCACCGCCGAGGTAGCCTTTACAGTTTCCTCAAGCGAGAGCGTACCCTCCTCAAGCATCTCCGCCCACAGCAGCAGTGACATAGCCTTTGTAACAGACGCCATAGGCAGACGCTCGTCTGCATTGAGAGAGGAGAGCACCTGTCCCGTATTCGCCTCAAAAAGTATCTCCGCCTTAGCACCGCCCTCAGCATATACGGGCGGTGAAACAAACAGCGCCATTACCAGCGCAGCACATATTATAAAGCATATTGTCTTTTTCATATACACCTCCGTTTTATGGTAGAATATATGGACTTGCAGGAGCTTTTATGCTTGAATTTACAGAGGAATGATAGTATAATAGTAATCAAAGGAGGCTTACCTATGTACTCATCCGAATACTGTGACGTTATATACGATAGACCTCATAATATCGTACTGGTTACGTGGAAGAAATTCTGCTGCCTTAAAGATTACCGCACACCGCTTGAATACGCACTGTCCGTCATCCGCACGCACGAGGGCTGCGACTATGCCGCTGATACCCGCAACGGATTTGAAAACATCCCCGAGGACACTGCGTGGGTTGCTGAATACTTCATGCCCCAAGCAGCAGAGTACGGCTGCCGCACCATCTACTTTATTATAGACAAAGACAACTCCTTGCAAGAGGAACTGAGCGGGCAGGAAAAGAATTCCGAAGCCCTGCTTGATTTCCGCTATATTTACGATATAAACGAGATCCCAACAAACGGAGGTTCAGCATGTTGAACAACGATACCAGAACAAAGCTCATCCGCAGTGCAATAGAGGCACGACGCTCGGCCTATGCGCCCTATTCGGGATATTATGTGGGCGCAGCGCTGCTGTGTACTGACGGAGATATCATCACGGGCTGTAATGTGGAGAACGCCTCTTACGGAGCGACAAACTGCGCCGAAAGGACAGCGGTATTCAAGGCTGTAAGCGAAGGGAAACGATCATTCTGTGCTATCGCCATCGCAGGAGGAAAGCACTCCGAAACAGGCGAGGTGCTTGATTACGCCTACCCCTGCGGAGTATGCCGTCAGGTGCTGAGAGAATTCTGCATCCCCTCGGAAATGACGGTAATAGTATGCAGGAGCGAGACCGACTACAAGGAGATGACCTTAGAGGAGCTTTTGCCGAACTCGTTCGGTCCTGAAAATCTGAGCTGATAAAAAGATACCCGGAAGGATTTCCTATCCTTTCGGGTATTTTTTAAAAGTTTTATAAAATCCCTTGACAAATCACGAAAAAGGGTATATAATACAATCAAACGTTTGAACAGTTATTCAATTATCAAAATAAAAGGAGGAGCAAAATGGAACACGATATCCCCCAGTGCGACTACATGCACGCACATCCCGAAACGATAGAACAGATAACCTCATCGATGCCTGACGAGGACAGCCTGATAGACCTCTCCGAGCTTTTCAAGGTTTTCGGGGACTCCACAAGGATAAAGATACTTACCGCACTCAGCGGCGGAGAGCTTTGTGTCTGTGACCTTTCAAAGGTGGTTGGAATGACCATGTCGGCGGTGTCACATCAGCTTAAAATACTCAAAACTGCAAAGCTTGTGGGCTTCCGCAAGGAGGGCAAGACGGTGTTCTATTCCCTTGCCGATGCACATGTTATGACCATACTTAAACAGGGGCTTGACCACATCAATGAATAATGGAGGAACATACTATGAATTTCTGGGACAAAGTTGCAGGAATATA
>JAFSHE010000010.1 GCA_017440445.1 Oscillospiraceae bacterium
GCAAGACCGACCCTCAGGGACAGTACTTCCTTATAAAGCTTGTACTTCAGGACGGCGAATGGGTGCTTGAGCGTGCTAAGCCCTCTGAGAATGGCAGCGAAACGCCCACATCGTTCTCCCATGTTTTCGAGGAGAATTACGGAGATTACACGGTAACGCTACATTACAATGTCTTTGAGCAGGAAAGCGGCGTTCAGTTCATTGAGGACCTTGAATTAGTCGCAGCACCCTCGGACAACAAAGACAAAAAGACTGTATATCCATTTTCCAGCCCCATTCTTGCGGGCGCACCAATAGATAATGTGATGCCTGCAGGACTGGAGATATCCGTAAAGAGCGCACGGCTGCCCGGCGGCGACCTGTTTCTCGTGTATGTCCCGGCAAATGAAGATATCTATGTTACAACTGTCATATCCTGCACCGAGGAACTCATACGGTCTGTCGATTATATTGAAACCCGCAGCCTAAAGCTTGGAGTAAACGGTACTGAGGACATAATCACCCTTGAAAACATAGAGGGTACTGCCACATCCTACCGTGTGGATTTCGAGAATTTCAAGCTTAAGGAAGTGACCGAACCCGAAAACATCGAGGGCGAGGTGACCTTCTACCTCAAAGACCAGAATACCCGTTCCGAGGGCATGTCCGCCTATGTTTCCTACTTCAACTACGAATGGGGCAGCGCAAAGGATATGCTTGACCTGCGCCCGTTCTCGCAGGATATACCCTTCAGTCTGAAATCACCATGCCTCGGATGGGACATGGACAGCAAGGGCGCATACATGTACGGCGAGCATGAGCTTTGGTTCATCCCCAAAAACGACAACAAGACCATGTACTATTTCGAGGGACTTGGTCACGGCGATACTGTTTCGCTCAGCGACTATACGGATATCTACCGCCGCACATCAAATGCTTCGGGCTGGATGGCGGGAAGTATTCCGCTTAATGTCCTCGGACAGGTCGATCTGGAGCTTACCTTCGGCGTGGACCTCGACTGGATGGAATACACCGACGAAAACGGCACACGCTGGATAAGAAACGGCGACCCCGATATCGACTGGGGATATGTGGTGTCGGCTGATGTGTACGATCCCGAGGAGAACTTCCTCCGCACTGGCGAGGATATACACATCAAAATGATGAACGCAGACGACCCCTCCGAGATGAAGTACATAAGCTTCAGACCGATTCTGACGGATGAAGAGGGAGTGTTTATCCTCGGAGACGAGCATTACAGCTTTGATGTTAGCATCTGCGACCCCAAGCTCACTCCCACGCAGAGGATGAGCGATGTTCAGACCAATGTTGACCGTTCGGGACACGGCATGCTGACAATGCCTGTTCAGTTCTTCCCTGTTGACGGCGAGAGATACTACGCTGTCCGCAGGATGGGAAGCAATCAGCAGCAGTGGCTGACCGATACCGAGATTTACTTCCATGATGAAAACGGATATACACTGATAAAGGACTTCAAGGAACATTCCACCGTTGTTTTATGTGACGGCAGGCTGTATCTCATTTCCAACAAGCAGGTCACCTGCTTTGACGGCATAAAGGAGATAAGCTCCGTTACCATCAGCGAGGAGCCGCTGTCGCCTCACTCGTGCGCTATACTGCTGGGCGGACGATATATCCTTGAAAGCTCGGCATGGTGCATCCTTTACGACACCGTGACAGAAAAGTATATCGACTTACCTGAGAGCGATGTAAAGCACAACGCAGATGATACCATCACATTAGTGATAGACGGCACAGAGCATGTATGCTCCACAGACAACGCCGAAACTCTTGCAAGCGTGTTCGGATAAAACAAAGCGGGCGCAGCCGATAAAAAGGCTGCGCCCGTATTTTTCATATCATGTGGTTCATCATTCATTGGAGGTAAACAAGGAAACAAGTACCAGCGCCGAGGGAACGATGATAAGTATATCGCCTATCGTAAAGGTGCCGCTGCATATCGAAATTATCATGGACAGCAGACACAGAGCGGTCATTCCGCCTGACCAGATAAGGGTCATCTTATCGTGCTTGTATATCATACCGAAAAAGCCCGCTGCCGCAAATCCGAGGAAGGTCACCAGCACACCGAAGATATTTCCTATCATGCCCATGAACGTACCGTCACGCACTACCCTGAACATGGCAAGGCCGACAAACCAGCCACCCTTGGCGTCACCTGCAAACATTGCGAATATTACGCTTGCTATCGCTACAACAAAGCAGAGTACACTGCCGACTTTTCTCATCATAATTCATGCCCTCCATTCCATTTCTGACAGATTTAGTTTATCATGTCACAGCGGTTTTGTCAACAGTATTTGTATATTATTCCGCTCCTGCTTGACAGAACAGATAAAAAGTGGTATAATATATACGTTCAAAATTCAGAACATCACCTGCTGACCTTGCCGGTATGTCGGAATTGGCAGACGAGGCGGACTCAAAATCCGTTGGTAGCGATACCGTGTGGGTTCGACCCCCACTACCGGCACCAAACATAACACAGCGCAGACCCGCACCACAGCCGCATTTGGCTTAACGGTGCGGGTTTGCTGTTATTTACATCATTGTTCACAACACCCGC
>JAFSHE010000110.1 GCA_017440445.1 Oscillospiraceae bacterium
ACACCCTTTTCAAGTGCTGCTTCGTGGACGTGGAGACCGTAAAAGCCCTTGCCGCAGAAAGACGGTATAAGCGCAGGGTGAACGTTAATCATCTTATTAGGATAAGCTCTGCAAAGAGTTTCATCGAGGATTGTCATAAAGCCTGCGTATACCACAAGGTCAGCCTGCTCCTCCTTAAGAGCGTCTGCCATGGCCTTGCTGTATGCCGCAACATCCGCATAGTCCTTTCGTACAAGCACACGTGTCTTTATACCGTTATTCTTCGCCCTTTCAAGCGCATAAGCGTCCGCCTTTGAGGCAATAACGCAGGTTATCCTTCCGCCCTGTATCTCTCCACGCTTTTCAGCGTCGATAAGAGCCTGGAGGTTTGTTCCTCCGCCCGAAACAAGTACGCAAATCTTCTTCATATCTGCTCCTTACTGTATGTTTTGTTTAATTTTATGTCAGATATCACTTCAAGCTCAGCTCTATATCCACATAGCTGCTCTCGGTGCGCTCGCCCTCATCAAACGGGTCGGCATATTCGCTGACGATGGAGTAGGGTCCCAGCTCACAGCGGCGGAAAAACTCCATGTCCTCGCCCTCGTTTATCCTTTCAAACCACGGTCTGCCGCCGATTGTAACAGTACCCTTATAGGTCTTGTCGGGAGTATATTTGTAGGTATCACCCTGCTTCGATAGCCTTATTCCGATGGAATTTACCACGGTGCCGTTGTTGGTGTAGCAGTAGATGCCAAGGTCATCCCAGGTGTAATTCACACGCTTTGTCACCATGCCGTTTCCGTGAAGTCCCTCAAGGAATTCCCTTGACTCCTTGTCCGTCTTGAAGCCTATCGAACGAGGCTCACCGAAGATCTCTTTCAGCACCGTGATATGTATCGGCATATCCACAAGCTGTCCGTTTATCACAAGCCCCGATTCGGTAATGTCGATAGTGCTTATCACAGCGGTCTGAACAGGCTGCTTTTTCCTGAACAGATTTTTAAAGAAGTACTTTAATCTTAGTCCCATATCTGTTCTCCTTTACGCACCAGGCAGAGTTATCTGAAAGCTTGAATAGTGCCTTTCAGTACGGTTTTTATCCTTGAACTCACGCTCGGTAAAGTTTGCATATATCAGATGCCTGCCAAGCTTCATTTTCTTTTCGGCACTGTTGGAATATTCCGTCTTGATAGGCTTTAAAGGCTCAAACCAGCTTCCGCCGTTTATCGTAAACGTGCCGCCAAACATGTTCTTAGGAAATATCTCGGGCATTTCGTGGTCCTCATAGGGTCTTATCACAAGCATCAGGGTATTGACGTTTACCCTGTCATCGGTGTAGGCATACAGCCCGAGGTCGTTCCACACGTAATTTATACGCTGACCTACCATTGCATTGAGAAAAGCATTGTCCTCATCGTCAAGCACATCCAGATACACCTTGCCGAAGGTCTGCTTCTCGGGCTTTCCGAAAAGCTCTGCAAGGTCGTTCATGTTTATCGGCATGGAGAACTGCCTGCCGTTTATTGTGACATACTCCTCGTTCACGTCGATCGTGATGTCCTTTGAGGGTGTGGTGTCGTAATCATCCGCAGGGTCGTGAACAGGCTCTGCGGGAAGGTCTTTCTTCCTGAAAAAGTCGAATAATCCCATAATACTATCCTTTCATCCCTGAAATCAAGCCCGCAGGAGATAAAGAGGATAACGCAGGCACATTCTTCTTTATAAACGCATTTCGGGGGCGGACAGAAGTCCGCTCCCTGTGCGATATTATTCGATAACTACGCCCTCGTCACCTGCGATGGTCTCGCCGATAACGAATGCATTCTCGCCGTGGCTCTTGAGGATCTCAACAGCCTTTGCAGCGTCAGCCTTGTCAACAACTAGCATCATACCGATACCCATGTTGAAGGTATTGTACATATCATGCTCGGAGATGTTGCCCACCTTCTGCATGAGTGTGAAGATAGCGGGAACCTCGTAGCTGCTCTTGTCGATCTTTGCGGATACTCCCTCGGGAAGTACACGGGGGATATTCTCATAGAAGCCGCCGCCTGTGATGTGGGAGATGCCCTTTACAGGGAGCTTTGCGATAACATCGAGAACAGGCTTAACGTAAATTCTTGTGGGAGTAAGCAGAGCCTCGCCAAGTGTCTTGCCCAGCTCATCATAGTATACCTTGAGGTTCTCCTCGTTTACATCGAATACCTTTCTGACTTGTGAAAAGCCGTTGGAATGAACACCGCTGGATGCGATACCGATGATAGCGTCGCCTGCCTTGATAGCGGAGGGATCGAGTATCTTGCTCTTGTCAACGATACCTGTGGAATAGCCTGCGATATCATACTCATCCTCGGGCATCATACTGGGATGCTCTGCGGTCTCGCCGCCTACAAGTGCGCAGCCGGACTGAACACAGCCCTCCGCAACGCCCTTTACGATCTCTGCAACCTTCTCGGGAACGTTCTTTCCGATAGCGATGTAATCCAGGAAGAACAGGGGCTTTGCGCCGCAGCAGATGATGTCGTTCACGCACATAGCAACTGCATCGATACCGATAGTGTCATGCTTGTCCATCAGCATAGCGATCTTCAGCTTTGTACCTACACCGTCTGTACCGCTTACCAGTACAGGCTCCTTGATATCTGTCATATCAAGCTGGAAAAGGCCGCCGAAACCGCCGATACCCGAAATGCAACCGGGGGTAGTTGTTCTCTGAACATGCTCCTTCATGAGGCGTACTGCCTCGTAGCCAGCGGTAACGTCAACGCCCGCTGCCTTATAGCTTTCGCTGTAACTCTCCATGTCAATTCTCCTTTAATGTGATTTATTCAAAATTTATCTATACTTTTTTAAGCTTGCAGGGAATGACCGTCAGGTCTTTCCCGTCACTGTCGCTGCCGTTTTGGTAAATCTTCACTGAAACGTCTTAATTTCACAGTTTTGCTTTGCAAGCGTAATGGTTTCGCTCTGCGAAATCGGTTTTCCTTAAGGGAAAACCGAAATGTAGCTTGCAGGGAATGACCGTCAGGTCTTTCCCGTCCAGCAATAGCTGCACAGCTTGCACTCGGGAAGTCCTATCGCCTTTACAGTACCCTCAAGGCTCTGGAATTCAAGCGAGGTAAGCTTAAGTCTGCGGCATATCTCATCTCTGAGGTATCTTCCACGCTCGGTCTTTGTATCGCTGTACTCTGCTATATACTTCACGCCCTCGTCGCCCTCACGCTCGTGGATTATCTGACGTGCGATAAGCTCCATCTCGGAGTTGCTGCGTGAGAAGTTAAGGTACTTACATCCGTACATGATAGGCGGACATGCGGAACGCATGTGGACTTCCTTCGCACCGTTCTCGTAAAGGAACTCGACCGTTTCACGCATCTGGGTGCCTCTTACGATACTGTCGTCAACAAACAGCAGCTTCTTGCCCTCGATAAGCTCGTGGACAGGGATAAGCTTCATCTTGGCGACCATGTTCCTCATGCTCTGATTGGTGGGCATGAAGCTTCTGGGCCATGTAGGCGTATACTTGATGAACGGTCTTGCAAACGGTATCTTACTGCGGTTCGCATAGCCTATGGCATGCGGAACTCCCGAATCGGGAACGCCACAGATATAATCAACATCGGGAAGTGTTCCGTTATCGATATCTGTCTGCGCCATTATCTCGCCGTTGCGGGTACGCATCGCCTCAACGGTAACGCCCTCGTAAACTGCGGTGGGATAGCCGTAATATGTCCACATGAAGGAACACATCTGCATCTCATCATAGCCCTCGGCAAGCACCTCGCAGCCGTCAGCGGTGAGCTTTACTATCTCGCCCGCTTTAAGCTCCTTATAAGTTTCATAGCCAAGCTTCTGGAATGCGAACTGCTCCAGTGAGAAGCAGTACCCGTCCTCCCTTTTTCCGATTATGATAGGAAGTCGTCCAAGTCTGTCACGGGCAAGTATAATTCCGTCCTCCGTCATTATGGCGAGGGACATAGTACCCTCTACCTTGCGCTGAGCGTAACGGATTCCGTCAACGAAGTTATCCATGTGCGCAATAAGCACTGAAATAAGCGCATTGGAGTTTATCTGTCCGCTGGAGAGCGTTTCAAAGCTCGCATAATCCAGCTGGAGCAGCCCGTCAAAAAGCTCCTTTGCATTTGTGATGATACCGATATTGGCAATAGCATATCTGCCAAGCTTTGAGTGAACGATTATAGGCTGCGGGTGTGTATCACTGATGCAGCCTATACACAGACCGCCGCGCATATCCGTTGCGTCATCCTCAAACTTCGTTCTGAAGGGTGAGTTCTCAATGCTGTGGATGGCTCTCTGAAAGCCCTTTTCGGGTGAATACGCAGCCATACCGCCGCGCTTTGTCCCCAGATGTGAATGATAGTCGGTTCCGAAGAAAACGTCTGTTATACAGTCGTTTTTGGAAGCGACTCCGAAAAATCCGCCCATTTATCTTCTCCTACACAGGTGCATCGCACCGATTTTTTCTGAAAGCAGCGCTTATCAGATATCCTTTGCCATCTCGGCTATCTTTCTGTCTGCCTCAAGGTTCTTTTCGTTCTGCTTCTTCTTAAAAGCTGCAAGCTTTTCAGCAAGCTCATCATTTGCAACAGAGAGTATCTCAACAGCAAGATAGCCTGCATTGGCAGCACCGTCAACACCTACTGTCGCAACAGGAACTCCCGGAGGCATCATAACTGTGGCAAGGAGCGCGTCCATACCCTCAAGAGCCTTAGCCTTTACAGGGATACCGATAACAGGGAGAGTTGTGTTTCCAGCAACCGCGCCTGCGAGATGCGCAGCCATTCCCGCTGCTGCAATGATAACGCCAAAGCCGTTCTCTCTCGCTGTGGAAGCGAATGCAGCGACCTCTTTAGGGGAGCGGTGTGCGGAAAGCACGTGAAGCTCAAACGGAACACCGAAATCCTTCAGCACCTCAGCCGCCTTTCTTACAACGGGGAAATCACTGTCGCTGCCCATGATAACGGCAACCTTTTTTATTTCTGACATGATTACTTTCCTTTCTTTAGGTATTCAAAATAAAAAAAGCTGTACAGAAAATACAGCTAAAAAATTACAATCCGGCGGAAAATGCACCTATACCGTAACAAGATGAACAGTATGCTGTTGAACCGAAGAAGCCGTGCAACAAGATCATTGTACCATTCTCCTTTTTACGTGATACTGCGGACATAGTTCACCCGCCAACATATTTATATAATACTATAAAACCCACAGAATTGCAAGGGCTTTTTACAATTTTCAACGTTTTTTATCAAATCACGTTAAAATTCGCAAGGAAAACCGTCATAATATCAAAATCTTGTATCTGTCACTCTCCGAAATCACAGTATACGGGAATTATTGATAACAAGTCCGAAGGTAACTCCAAGAGTTTCCGCTGCCCTGCGGCACAGGTTCATTCGGTCAAGGAATATCTCAAAATACTCGATAACAGGAGAAATCCTGAGATCCAGCTTAAGCTCCAGGATAAGCTCTGTCCTGTCCTCAGAGAAATACAGGCGGGATTCCTCTACCGCATAGTTTACACGGTCATGGATATCACGTGCGAGATTTTCGCTGCTGGGCACAAAGGGACCCTCTTTGGAGCGCACACGGGAGCGTCTTACATCCGACTTATCCGCAATAATGAGTGCCGCAGCGATGGGAGTTACAGGGCTTGCCGTATGCTCGTCATGGTTTCCGATCGCCGACACGATAAGCGCTATCTCCTCTGCGGGCATGCCGAGATTATCCAGCAGGCGGAATGCCATTACCGCACCGCTCTGCGCATGATCAACACGGTTTATTACGTTCCCGATATCGTGCATGTATGCGGCTATCTGTGCAAGCTCGCAGGTGCGCTCGTCATACTTTAGCGTGCTTAATATCATGTAGGCGGTATCCGCTGCCTTTTCAACATGCGCATTGGAATGCTCGGTATAGCCGATGGTATTCAGCGCAGCGTCCGCATAGTTGATGTATGTCTGTATATCCTTATTTTTCCTGATGTACTGATATGTTACGTTGCTCATAGAAACCTCTCTGTGTTTAATAAATATATCAGATTCATTATACCAGATTTTCACATAAAATGCAAGCAAAAACCGCCGATCATTTACATCGGCGGTTATGTATTTCAGTTGATTATTCCGAAGCGGCTTCCTCGTCCTTCTTAAGCAGGTCACGGATCTCTGTCAGCAGAACTATCTGAGGATCGGGAGCGGGTGCAGGTGCGGGAGCTTCTTCCTCCTGCTTTTTCTTCAGATTCTCAGCTCTTGTTCTGATGGTATTGATGATCTTGACCATAGCGAAAACAGCAATAGCTATAAGCAGGAAGTTGAGCAGTGCATCAAGGAACATACCATATCTTACAGCAAGCTCCTCCTTGACAACGGTCTCGCCGTCCATAACTGCCTCGGAGAGAACTATCTTCAGCTCTGCGAAGTCGATATTTCCTGTCAGCATGCCAAGAGCAGGCATGATAAGGTCGGATACAAGGCTGTTCACTATCTTTGTGAACGCTCCGCCGATGATAACACCGACTGCCATATCACCGACGTTACCCTTGAACGCGAATTTTTTGAATTCCTGGAAAAACTTCATGATTAACACAAACTCCGTTTCTTTTTTGATAGATTTTAAGTAAAATACCGTCCAAAAAACGCTTCGGACAAAATAATTATTCTTGTACTTATGTTATATCATACGGGGGTTGCAGTGTCAAGAAAAAAGAGGTCAAAAAAAGTG
>JAFSHE010000111.1 GCA_017440445.1 Oscillospiraceae bacterium
TACCGCACTGTCATTGCGGCTCTGGTCGTAGATTATCGTCTGCGCCAGACGGTTACTGATAAAGGAGATGTACTGGTACGGGTCGCCCTGGAAATCGTGTGCGTTGCCGAATTTAATGTCGCCGTTCTCGAACTGAGAAAGCAGATAGAGAACGTTTGTATTCTGAAGTGTTACGTTGCCGAGGTCGTCTGTGATCTCGTCAAATCCGTATCTGTAAAGACCCGTCATCTCGTCCAGAGTTCTCGTCTGACCGATCATTGTGGGATCCTGGAGCCATATATCCGACACGTGGATATTTCCTGCTGTAAACACCGCACCGTCAGGCTTGGGTGTGAACATCGCTCTGGAGGGATCCTCATCCGCACCGTTGGCGGAGTTGAAGGTCTTTGCAATAGTGTTTGCAAACTCGTTCACTGCGGACTTGAAGTATGCAATACCATACTCGCCGTTCTGGAAGCCTGTTGCATAAACACCGTTTCCGTTTATCATGGTAAGATAGCTCTTAAGCAGGCCTCTGCAAGGATTAAGCTCCTCGCCGTTCTCAAAGTACAGGATAGCCTCACCGAATTCCTCGTAGTCCTCCATGAGTATCCTGTTTACCTTGAAGTTCTCGCCGTCAACGAGCATCGTTCCTGCCATATCGATGGAATATGTACCGTTGGTATTGTATTTTACCTCGATATCTCCGAAGTTTGCAAGCTCATCCACATACAGGTTAAGCTGATCGTACAGCTCGTTAGGACCGTACTGATCGGGATAATTTATCAACTCTCTTGCAATTCTGTCGTTGAGAGTATTGATATCATCCAGCAGTGTGTTTATGTGAACTATATTGTCCTCAAGCTCGGAAACGTAGGTGTATTCTACCTCGGTGAGCTTTGTGTGATAATCGTTCAGCAGTCGGCAGAGGTTTACAGCCGAGTTGCACACGAGAGTAGCAACCTCGGAGCTGTCAGGTTTCTCAACCGAATAGTCCTGAAGCGACTTGAAGAACTGCTCTGTGAAGTACTGGAGACCGTCCGTCTCGAAGTTATCAAGAACATCCTCAACCTCGGAGAGTATCTCAACTGTCTTTTCAGTCTCTGTTTCGATACCAACGTTTTCACGGTAACGCTTATCGATGTAGGTATCTCTTATCTGGGACACACCGAAAGCATTTACACCCTGTCCATTGAGAGAAAGCTGGTTGGTATCACTGCACCATCTCAGGCTCTGGTTGCCCGAAACATACATAGCATAGAGATCAACACGCTGTCTTGTGTAACCTACGGTGTTTGTGTTGGAAAGGTTGTTACCTGTTATATCAAGCGACTTCTGCGCTACCTGCAGCGTGCGCTTCTGTGTTTCAAATCCTAAGAACGTCGGACGCATATATTTTCCTCCTATACCTGACGGATGACAGTGGCCGATGAGCCCTTTGTCACCTTTGAGGCGTTTTTGTCATAGGTCTCGGGCTTGTTGAATATTCCCGCACGCTTAACGAATTCCTGTTGATTATCCAGCTTGCGCTTTACGACCTCGTTTGTCTTTTCATTCATCTCTCTGATACTGTCGATAAGCTCCGTAAGCTGTATTGACAGCTGACGAAGCTTGGGCTGATAGTCCTCAGGCGCTTCCTCTATCTGCTCCGACAGCTTTCTGTCAGCTACGCCGAGACCCCTGAACAGCTCCAGCCGTTTGTTTTCGAGGTTCTGACTTTTCATGACGTAAGCCTGCTCCTCATTGAGAGAAGATGTCAGCCACTCAAGGTCATCCTCCAGTATCTTTGTGTGCTTTTTCATCAGGAACATCGAAAGCTCCCGATAGAAGTCACAATCTATCTCCAGGCACTTGATTATTGCCTGTGCGGTCCTCTCGTCCATCCCCATCACCCGAAAAGAATGTAGGATGCAAGCTCGTTTGCGGGAACGCCGTTTTCAGCCATTTCCTTAGCAGCCTGTATATCCTTGTCGGAAGCGTCTGCTCTCACCTCTGCGGCGATGCCGTTTTTAGCTGCCTGCAGAGCCTTTTCAAATCCGAACTCCACTCTGTCCATATTCTTAACGGATGTGGAAGCCTCGGTCTCTCTGACCTTCTTGCTGCGGTTGGCGCTGTACGCCGAGATAACGCCGCTTATTCTTTTTATCTCCATAAAAAAGCCTCCCTTTTCCGGAAATTTGTATAATTCACCCAATAGGCATATTTCTGCCTATAATTATTATCGGCAGGATATGATTTTTCTTTAGCTTTTTCCGATATTTTTTCTTAATTTTCCGAAGAAATTTCTTCCTCTCTCAGGGGGTCGTACTGGCTGCGCTCCAGCCCGAAATCCAAGACCTCCTGCGGGGCTTCACTGAGCCAACCGATATAGTACGCTGTGATATCTGTCACCTCACGGGGGATGCTGTCAAAATAGCGTTCTCCCGTATCGTGGTCGTAGGTTGTCAGCATGATATCATTCGGTCTGTTTTCGTAGCAGTAGTCAACGTATTCCTGCGTTATATCGTAATTCTCACCTGACCAGTCAGTGGCATACAAATCAGGAGATCCAAACAGATGGAGCATTTCATGTGCATAGACCGCCGGTGTAACCTCCTGATCGAAATAAATAGTGTAAATATACACGGTTTCGTACCCGAAATCAGGGTGGAAATAACCATCCACTGCATTTGTTGACGCAGCACAACCTTCGAGGGAATTACAGATAACATAATACACGATGTTTTCCGCACCGAACTTTTCAGTCAGCTCTGCGGACTTCACCTGCTTATCGATGAAATCCCATACTATATCCTCTCCACCCTTTTGTATATCGCCTTGATTTGACAAACTATCCTCTGTTTCAAGGACATATTTCAACTCAGGAAACTCATTCCAGTCACAGATAAACTCCATTGTCTTACCGTATTTCTGTGCCTGCTGCTCTATCCACTCCATACCCATATTCATGTACGAGAGCTGAAGCTGTGCAAATTCCTCCTCGCCCTGCCATGAAGTATATCTATCTTCCACAAACACGGATACCACAACGGTCTTTCCTTCTGCTTTTTCGGCTGTACCGAACTCTCCCACATCATAGCTTTTACGGGAATAATCAGGTCTGTACTCGGGGGTAAAGTCGATTATTCCGTTTATATGTAGCATTATCACGCACAGCACCCCTGCTAAAAGCAGGACAACCAGTGCAGTTATAAGTTTTTTTGTTTCTGTGTTTTTCATTTTGCTCTCCTGTATCAAAAATGCGCCCCCTCGGGAGCGCATTTATTTTATGTGCCGTAATAATTCGGGTCAGCGCTGTTAGGCAGATTAAACGCATAGTTGCCGATAGTACCAATGTTGTAAACATCAGAACAACTTCCGACTGCGCTGTGATTAAGCTCTCCGCTGGGGGAGAACTTCAGCTTCTCACGGTACGCATTGCTGCCGCCCTCATACTTGGGAAGTCTTACATCACAGTAATGTGTGAACGTAACCTTGAAATTACTGTCAACCATTGCATAGAAGTAACCCTCGTAGGAGTCTGCCATGTATGTATCAATAAGACCCATCAGGAACTTTTCCAGCAGAGTCATGGCCTTGTCATCGGTCATGCCCATAAGTCCTGTGATGGTCTTGTCAACATGCAGATAATCTATACCCTGCTTGTCATACTTGACCTCAACAAACAGGAAATTCGCAATCTCGTTCTTGCCATCCTTGTACAGGATAAGCCTGTTGGGATCGGTAGTGTCGTCCTCATCATAGTTTACAAGCTTTCTCTCGATAAACATCGCCTTTGTAAAGGTAAGCTGCGACGCTGTCATAAAGCTCTGCGCATTTGATGTTGCCTGTGTTATCTTGTTGGAATCCCTGCTGAGCATAGCAGAAGCACTGACAGCCACAAGAATCGCAATTATAGCGATGACCACAACAAGTTCTACAAGAGTAAAACCCTTTTTGCGTTTTAGTGCGGATAAATATTTAACCATTATAAAAACCGTCCTTTCACGCTTTATTAATGCTATTATCAAAAACATCTCAAAAACACAAAATATCTTTAATAATAACACTAATTCCCCGACGGCTTACGCCGCCGAGGAACGTTTGTGTTCAATTAGTCAGCAATACAACTGATTTAACCTATACGGCTAAATTATGTTGTGGACTTGCCAAGAGCGGGAGCTGTACCAACTACTGTGGAGCCGGAAACGCCAGCCTTATCCTTGAATACTGCTGTCCATGTACCCTTGAAGTCAGCTGTAGTAGGCATGCTCTTAGAAATTGTAGCTGTACCACCCTCTACAACAGCAGCGCCGATGCATGTACCGTTGGAGAAGTGAACCTCAGCGTAGGAATTCTTCAGAGAAGAAAGTGTGTCCTTCATGTAGTCATTGTAGAACATTTCCTTGTCAACATCATCAGCACTCTTGCTGGTGTTGTTCCAGTGGGGCTGACCATCGAGCCAGAAAGACTTATCCTCAGCATCAGCTGTCTTTGCAGCACCCTGAGGAGCAACTGTCCAAGTTCCATTAGCATCAATAGAAATTGTCAGATAGAAATCTGTTGCAGTTGTCATGGTGATCTTCTTAGCATCCATGTTGGTGAGGAAGTTGTTGGTGTTGTTCTTCAGCTGAGCAGCTGTCTGGTTAGCAGATGTGATTCTGGAATCCTGAACTACACCGAGCATTGTGGGAACGAGAATAGCAGCAAGTACGCCGATGATAGCGATTACTACTACGAGCTCTACGAGAGTAAAGCCCTTCTTGGCCTTGAGAGCCTGAAGCTTCTTTATCATTGTAAAGACCTCCTAATAAAAGATTTTTTATGTATAATCCCAGCGGGACTATATCCATGTTAACTAAGAAAGCAATTAAAGTCAGCTTTCCTGTTTGTGTTTACATTATATCTCAACTGCCTCCAAAATGCAAGTGTTTTTAAAAATTTTTTCAAAAAAAATTCGTTTTTTGTTACAAAATAATCAATGGCAGTCGAAAAATTGTGAAGTTTAACCAACTATTTCAAGCCGATATACAGACTGGATAATACTCTTTGTATTATATACCCATATCAAGGTATCTCTTGTACTCGTTGGGATCCTGGCATCTGCCAAGAGCAGTATCATTGGATATCTTACCCATACGAACAAGTCTTGCAAGGTCCTGGTCAAGGGTGAACATTCCGTTCTTCTTACCTGTTGCGATAGCGGTGGGGATCTGGAATATCTTACCCTCACGGATCATGGAACGGATAGCGTCTGTTGCAGCCATTATCTCCAGTGCTGCGCATCTGCCTCTGCCGTCCGCTGTGGGAACGAGCGTCTGGGAGATAACACCTACGATGGAGTTAGCAAGCTGTGAACGGATCTGTCCCTGAGAGTGGGGAGGATATACGTCGATGATACGGTCGATGGTCTCCGCAGCACCTGTTGTATGCAGTGTGGAGAATACAAGGTGACCTGTTTCAGCCGCAGTTACAGCAGCGTTGATTGTCTCGAAGTCACGCATCTCACCTACGAGGATAACATCGGGGTCCTCACGGAGTGCGGCACGCAGAGAGCCTGCGAAGCTGTCAACATCCTGTCCGATCTCACGCTGGTTTACCATGGACTGCTTATGTGTGTGCAGATACTCGATAGGGTCCTCAACAGTGATGATGTGGCAGTTCTTCTGACGGTTGATATGGTCGATCATGGCAGCCAGTGTTGTAGACTTACCGGAACCGGTAGGTCCTGTTACCAGTACCAGACCACGGGGAGCCATAGCAAACTCACCCAGTGTAGCGGGAAGGCTCAGGTCAGCCAGTGTGGGGATATCGTTTCTCAGCAGACGGAGAGCAACTGCGTGGTAGCCTCTCTGTCTGTACACGTTAACTCTGTGACGGAAGCCCGATGTGGAAACGTAAGAGAAGTCGGTATCAAGTCCCTTGGATATCTGGGATTTGTGCTTGATGGATGTTATCTGGTTGATGATGTTTACGATGATGGGCTCTGTGCAGTCGGGATATCCGCTAAGCTTTCTGATGGAGCCGTGCAGACGTACTATCGGGGGCAGACCAGCGGTAAAATGCAAGTCCGAGCAACCAAGCTCTCTTGCCTCGTCCAGAATGCGGTTGATGTCCATGATGTTGTTATTACCTTCCACTTTAACTCTCCTTATAATGTATTTATATTAGTGTCGGGGGGATTTATTACTGTTTCAGTTCGCCGTTTTCCGTTCGGAGAACAGCAGATTATTATACTGTATATGTTGCCTTTACCAGCTCATCCATTGTAGTTCTGCCTGCAAGTACCATTTCGGTTACGTTGTCACGCAGCAGTCTTGTGCCGTTCTTCTTAGCCTGTTCACCGATCTCCTCGGCTGTCGCACCTGCGGAGATAAGCTCCTTGATATCGTTGGATGTAACGATGATCTCGTGGATAGCTGTACGACCTGCGTAGCCTGTGCCACGGCATGCCTTACAGTCGCTCTTTCTGGGCTTGTAGATCTCGATAGGACTTGTCTTGCCTACAAGACGAAGGTCTGCCTCGTCTGTCAGAGTGTACTTTTCCTTACACTCGTTACACAGAAGCTTTACAAGTCGCTGTGCGATGATACCTACGACAGAGGATGCAACCATGTACGGTGCAACGCCCATGTCCACAAGTCTTACGATAGTGGAAGCAGCATCGTTTGTATGCAGTGTGGAAAGAACGAAGTGTCCCGTGATAGCGGCACGGATAGCGATATCGGCGGTCTCACCGTCACGGATCTCACCGACCATTATGATATCAGGGTCCTGACGGAGGATAGAACGCAGAGCCGCAGCAAAGGTCATACCTGCCTTGTCGTTGATCTGACACTGGTTTACGCCATCGATACGTTTCTCGACAGGGTCCTCAACAGTTACGATGTTTACATTAGGCTGAGAAAGCTCACCGAGTGTCGCATAAAGCGTTGTGGACTTACCTGAACCAGTAGGTCCTGTAACCAGCATAACTCCGTTAGGACAGCGGATGATCTGCTTATACATCTCGTAGTTATAGTCAGTCATACCGAGGTCGGTGATCTTTCTGGTCTTTTCATCGGCAGAGGAGAGCAGACGGATAACGCACTTCTCGCCCCATACACAAGGAATAGTGGATACACGGAAGTCCTGCTGAACGCCGTCGATCATCATACTGTAACGGCCGTCAAGCGGGATACGACGCTCAGCGATGTTCATACCGCCGAGGATCTTGATACGTGTAATGATCGAGTTATGGAATGCGATGGGCACCTTCATATCCTGCTCAACAAGCTCACCGTCGATACGGAATCTGATACGTGTTCTTGTCTTGAATGCCTCGATATGAATATCTGTTGCCTTTATTCTGAAAGCAGTTTCTGCCATCATATTAACAAGCTTTACGATAGGCGCATTGTCGATACGCTCGCCCGACTCGGCAGCTGCAGCATCTACTGTTGCATCCTGCTGCTCGTTAGCAAGCTCGTTTACGGCACTATCAACGTTCTGCTGCGAGTAGAACTTACCGATAGTTTCCTCGATAGATGTCTTTGTCGCTATCTGGGGAACTATCTCCATGCCTGTCTGTACCTTCAGCTCCTCAAATATGTAGAAGTTGATGGGGTCGTTTGTTGCGACCATCAGACGGTTGTTATTGATCTGGAATGCAAGAACTGTCTTTTTCTTAGCGATATCCTCAGGGATCTTCATAACCGCCTCACGGTTTATCTGTGCGGTAGCAAGATCTACAAAGGGAACCTTAAGTCTGATAGAAAGAGCCTGTGCAAGCTGTGTTTCGGATGCAAAGCCCATTTCCAGCAGCACATCACCCAGCATCTTACCGCCGGAATCCTTCTGCTTTTCCAGTGCCTTTTCAAGCTGTTCCTTGGTGATAAAGCCCAGCTCACAAAGAATTTGTCCTATTGGTGCGTTTGGTTTCGGTGCAGCCATCTGCGAATACTTCCTTTCGGGGTATTGATCGGGACATGCGCCCCGTGTTTTACGTTTTTGTGCAGGCAGTGGATTTCTGCTTGCAAATTTTAATTATATATGATAGAATAAGACTATCTTAACAGAAGGGAGTCATGTTATATGACCGACATTGTCAACATAGTTTTCTGTGTTTACGCATTTATTTTAGGCTCGATAATCGGCAGCTTCCTTAACGTGGTGATACTTCGAACCCCGCTGAAACAATCGCTTATTTCTGAGCCATCGCACTGTTTCAGCTGCGGAAACCGACTGAAATGGTACGATATGTTTCCGATATTCAGCTGGCTTATCCTCCGCGGAAGATGTCGTTTCTGCAAGGCTAAGATATCTCCCAGATATATGATAGTGGAAACTATCACCGCAGTTGTCTATCTGCTTGCATACATGCGCTTCGGAATAAGCGGCATGTGGTGGGAACTTGGGATCGCTGCTGTGATGTTCCCTATTCTGATAGTATTAAGCTGCATTGATATCGATCATTTCGAGATACCCTACTGGTGCAGCATCACTATTGGTGTTATCGGTATCGCTTCGTTCTTCATTCCGTTCAGCGAAGCATTTACACTTGTATGGTACGAGCGCCTCATCGCACTCGGAGTTGTCGGAGTTATGTTTGTTATCCTCGTACTTATCGGAGGAATGGGCGGCGGCGACCTTCAGCTTATGCTGGGTTCCGCACTTGTGCTTGGATATAAGGTATTCCCGGGACTGTTCATAGGTATCGTCCTCGGTGCAATCTACGGTGTTGTAAAGAAGATACGTGACCGCAAGGCGGAAAAGGATGTTTCCGCTAAGATAGAGGAGCTTGTCAGGGAATGGTATCAGAACCAGCTTGACAGGGATATCGGGTACATACCCGAGGGAAAAGAAGATATCATCGTCGGAGGTATCACCGACGGAAAGCCTGATA
>JAFSHE010000112.1 GCA_017440445.1 Oscillospiraceae bacterium
CTGTCAAGAAAATGCATAGTCATACCTCCGAAGAATCCATTTTAAATAGATTATAGCATATTTTTTCCCAAAAAGGAATATCCCCGCTGATATTTCAACGGGGATAGATTTACAGATCCTGAAGATCAGCCTCAGGGATATCATTTTCGATGTTGTCACGTGCAAGGTCGTTGTCTATCTCGGGATAGAACTGTGAGATAGGGCGATCACCGTCAGGATCGTATGCTGCGGGAGTATGATGATATACCTTTTGCGAGGGCGGTTTAGTTCCCGCAATAATGGGAGCGGCTTTGTTATGCCCGTGTTTCGCCTTTCCCTGTATCTCAGGCACGGGCGCAACAGTGTTTTTTGGTCTATCATTGATCTCAGGGCGCTTCATTCCCTGCTTTGCCATGCTTATCACCTCGTTATATTATTCATCTTTTACTGGGGGATATGCAAGGAAATTTTCAAATTAATGCTCCTAAACACTTGACAAATGGGAAAATGTGTGATAAAATAAAGAAAATAAGTGTAAGGAGGCGCTGAGTATGGAATCTACGATTGCAGCTATGTCTATGCAGATGGCTATGTCCAATATGCAGAGTGCGGTTTCTGTAAGCATGATGAAAAAGACCATGGAGGCTGCCCAGACTTCTATGGAAAACATCACAGAGATGATGGACGCAATGCCCTCTCCCGATGGCAGAGGAAACCTGCTTAACATCCGTGTTTAAGATCAAGCATAATGCCGGCATTTTTTGTCGGCATTAATTTTTTTGAATTTTTTCATAAAAACACTTGACAAAATTATTTTGTTGTGATATACTATATATGCTGTTCTAAAGACAGCAGGTAGCCGCAAGGCTGTAAAGGTCTGTCCACCTGCCGAGGAATGGGAATTATTCAGATTTTCTGCGTTCCTTTCTGTCTTTGTTCAGAGAGGGATTTTTTATTTCCGTGCTTTGAAACAGCGTAAATTTAGAAGAAGGAGTGAATTTAATGCCTAGTAAAAGCATACTCGAACAGAAGCAGGCTTACGTTACTGAGCTGGCTGACAAGCTGAAGGCTTCCGCAGGCGGTGTTATCGTTGATTACAAGGGTATCTCCGTTGAGGAAGACACAAAGCTCCGTAAGGAACTCCGCGAGAACGGTGTTGACTACTTCGTAGTAAAGAACACACTGTTAAAGCGTGCTGCTGAGATGGCAGGAATCGAGGGTCTTGAGCCCGCACTTTCCGGCACAACAGCTATTGCGCTTCACGCTGAGGACATCATCGTTGCCCCCAAGCTTCTGAACAAGAAGGCAGAGTCCTCTGATGGTAAGTTCTCCATCAAGCTCGGCTTCATTGGCACCGAGGCAATTTCTAAGGAAGAAGTTGAGAAGTACGCAAAGCTTCCTTCCAAGGAGACACTGCTCTCTCAGCTCGTGTTCATGCTGCAGTCTCCCATCCAGCGTGTTGCTATCGCTATCAACGAGATCGCAAAGAAGAACGAAGAGCAGTCCGCTTAATTCACGGACAACTACTCCCGCAGCTTAAGGCGGGGAACTTAAATGCTGCATAATATGCAGAACAACAAAATTTAAACATATTTATGGAGGAAATTAAAATGGCTTCTGAGAAGATTTTAGCTATGATTGAAGAAGTTAAGGCTCTTTCTGTACTTGAGCTTAACGAACTGGTAAAGGCTCTTGAGGAAGAGTTCGGTGTATCCGCAGCTGCTGTTGCTGCTGCTCCTGCTGCTGGCGCTGGTGCTGCTGCAGCTGCTGAGGAGAAGACAGAGTTCGACGTAATTCTTGCTTCCTTCGGTGAGAAGAAGATGGACGTTATCAAGGCTGTTAAGGACATCTGCGGTCTTGGTCTTAAGGAGGCTAAGGAGCTCGTTGAGTCCGCTCCTAAGGCTCTTAAGGAAGGCGCTTCCAAGGCTGAGGCTGAGGAGCTCAAGGCTAAGCTCGAGGCTGTTGGCGCAACAGTTGAGCTCAAGTAATTTTATATTACAGCTTACAAACCCCGTACCTTTTGGTACGGGGTTTTTGTTATTCTGTACGCTCCCATGGTTTTTCTTCATCATGTGATGTCGCTTTCTTTGCTGTGAAAAGCTCTCTTAATCCAAGTGCAAGCAGAAACAATGCAAAAAGCTTCCGCAGCAGCTCTGACGGGATGATATCTGAGGCAAGGGTTCCGAGGATCGCACCTATTACTCCTCCGGGGATGTATTTCTTCAGAAGCGACTTATCAACAAGCCCTCCCCTTATGTGTACGATGAGCGAAACCAGCGCTATCGGCAGGAAGAACAACAGATTTATTCCCTGTGCGGCCTTCTGCCCTACATCTGCAAAGATGGTGAGCCATATCACCAGCACAAACCCGCCGCCAAGTCCCATGGAAGCTATCGCTCCCGTTATAAATCCGACTATCGCTTCCATCATAGGAACAACATCCTTACTGCCGCTGCTGTCACAAGCACGCCGAATACTCTGTGCAGCCACACTGAGCTTATCCTCCGCAGGAAAAGCGAGCCGACAATCGCTCCGCCTATTCCCCAGGGGATATACTTCCACGCAGCGAGGAGATCAAGCTCTCCGTTCATGCCGTATGAAACAGCCGTGACACAGCTAAGCACGAAGATAAGCGCAACAGAGCTTGCATGCGCCCGCTTCGGTGAGCAGCCGTCACGCTCAAGAACAGGAACTGCAACCACTCCCCCGCCTGAGCCGAAAAAACCGTTCAGCCCGCCGCACAGAAGTCCTTTCAGAAAATTTTTCATTTACATCACCGTAATTAGTGTGTTATTTTCATTCAGAAAAAAACGTGTAAAATAATAGAAAAGCAGACCGCAGTGGTCTGCTTTTCTAACATAGTTCAATTACAATATCAGAATTCGATATAATATTATCATAGCCTTGTCAGCGCAAACGCAATAAGCTCTGACAGGTTCTCCTCCGAAACAAAGTCGCCGCCGTTTTTGAATACCTCTATCGCATCGGCATACTCGGGCTTATTCTCCTTGATAAGGCTATCACGTACAAAACCGAGCATCATCTTGTTTATGCCCTTAAGCTTGTTATTGTCAAGCCCGCCCCAGAGATAGAACAGCGGTATCTCAAGCTTGTTTGCCTCACGGACTATCTCGGTGTTCTTATCTGTTTTGGGATTCATTCCAACAGCAGCCGCGGCAATAATATTCCACTGCTTTTTAGCCTTGTCCAGTCCGCTTATCTTATTAGCAAATACCCAGCCCATGAAGATTATTTCTTCACCCTTTTGCACTGACTTTTTCGCCTCTGACAACGTATAGGCAGGAACACCGATCTTCTTTGAGAGAATTTTTGCATAACGTTCAGTAAATCCAGTGTTAGATTCATATACTATCGCTTTCATGTTTTATCCTTTCTGTATTTGTGTGTTCTTTTCTACTGATATTCTACCACAAACTTTACCCGTTTGTCAATTAATAATTTAAAGCACTGAAAAATATCCAAAAAACCAGTGCACATGTGTGGAAAATACAGCAGTAATTTCGTTGACAACAGCGGCTTAATGTGTTAAAATATAAGAGTATTGACTATCATCGGGATGTATGCTATAATCATTACAAGGTCAATGGATGTGTTCTCCTTGAATGACAGGCATTCTATGGAACGAAGCATCTCATTGGCTTTTTCTTTTACATCAGGGTGATAACAGACAACATAAGAAAGGAACATATCAGATATGCAGTTATGCGGAGCAGATATAATCGTTGAATGCCTCCTTGAACAGGGTGCGGATACCGTTTTCGGTTATCCAGGAGGCGCAGTTCTTAACATATATGACAGCCTGTACAAGTACAGTGACAAGATACGTCATGTGATAACCTCGCACGAGCAGGGCGCATGTCATGCCGCTGACGGCTACGCACGTTCCACAGGCAGGACAGGTGTAGTTATTGCGACCTCAGGCCCAGGTGCGACTAACCTCGTTACAGGTATCGCAACAGCTTACATGGATTCCATCCCCCTTGTTGCTATAACAGGTAACGTTACAAGAGACCTCCTTGGTCTGGACAGCTTTCAGGAGGTGGATATCACAGGCATCACTATGCCCATTACCAAGCACAACTTTATCGTCAAGGATATAGATGACCTTGCAGATACCATCCGTCTTGCATTCAAGATAGCAGGAAGCGGAAGAAAAGGTCCTGTCCTTGTGGATATCCCCAAGGATATCACTGCGGCTGTTACCGAATACACCAAGCAGCCTGCTATTACTCTTGAAACTTCCACGGAGATAGACCCCGCTCAGCTTGAAAATGCTGTGAAGCTTATCTCCGAGGCACAGCGCCCCTATGTTTATGCGGGCGGCGGTGTTATCTCTGCAAACGCTTCAGAGGAGCTTAAAAAATTCGCTGAGCTGTGTGACGCTCCTGTTTCCTCCTCGCTTATGGGTCAGGGTGCTTATGATGAGTCAGACCGCCGTTATATAGGCATGCTCGGTATGCACGGAACAGTAAAAGCTGCTTACGCACTCAATCACTGCGACCTTTTCATCGGTATAGGAACACGTTTCTCGGACAGAGTAACAGGTGATACATCTTTCTTCGGAAAGGACGCTAAGATACTTCACATCGACATCGATCCCGCTGAATTCAACAAGAATATCGAAGTCGGCGCAACTGTTGCAGGCGATGTAAAGGCAGTTCTATCCGCACTGTGTGAAAGAATATCACAGCAGAAGCACGAGGACTGGAGCAAGGAGATACTCGACGGCGATTTCGGAGAGCCTGTTCAGACAGGCACAGATGCGCTCCCCGTTACTCCTCAGGCGGTTATCGAAAAGCTTGATGAGCTGACAAACGGCGAGGCTGTCATCTCCACAGAGGTAGGACAGAATCAGATGTGGGCGGCTCAGTACTACAATTACAGAAAGCCCCGTCATTTTATATCCTCGGGCGGACTTGGCACTATGGGCTTCGGTCTAGGAGCTTCACTCGGTGCGAAGGTAGGTAATCCCGACAAGACAGTAGTCAACATCGCAGGTGACGGCTCCTTCGCTATGAATCTGAACGAGCTTATCACCGCCTCTGCACACGGAATAAATATCATTCAGCTTGTAATCAACAACCATGTTCTCGGTATGGTGCGCCAGTGGCAGAGACTGTTCTACAACAAGCACTTCTCGCAGACGACACTTGACAACCGCCATATCGACTACGTGAAGCTTGGCGAGTCTTTCGGAATAAAGACATTCATTATAGAAAAAACAGAGGATATCACTCCTGTTCTTACTCAGGCGCTTGAGATCTCAAAAACTGCTCCCGTTATGGTGGAAGTGCGCATTGACAGAGATATCAATGTACTCCCCATGATACCCGCAGGTAAACCTGTTGTAGACCCAATCACAACAATCAATACGGAGGAATAAGCTATGCAGGAACATGTTTTATCAGTAAAGGTAGCAAATAACAACGGCGTCCTGCTGCGTGTTTCTTCACTTTTCAGCAGACGTTTCTTCAATATAAAGAGCCTTAATGTGGCAGAAACCGAAACCCCTGAAATATCCCGCATGACGATAGTGGTTTCAGGCGACAGAAAGATACTGGAGCAGATAAAAAATCAGCTGCTTAAGCTGTACGAGGTAAAAGAGGTAGCCATACTTTCCAATGCCGTTTGCCGTGAGCATATCCTTATCCGTGCCGGAAGAACTGAGGATGACCGTCACAAAATAATCGAAATAGCAAATCTCTACCGTGCAAAGCCCGTGGATATCAGCGAAAACAGCATAATGCTGGAGCTTACAGGCGAGCCTGCAAAGATAGACAGCTTTATCAGCCTGCTTCGTCCTTTCGACATAATAAAGATGGTACGAAGCGGTATCTCCGCATTGGAGAGAGACTGAACTCTGAAAAATCCACTTGTCTAGCTTTTTCAGACAGATAGGAGAAAAATAGATGAATATACTGCATCTGAAATACGCAGTAGAGGTTGCAAAAACGCAATCCATCAGCAAGGCTGCGGAAAATCTCTACATGGGACAGCCCAATCTCTCACGTGCTATAAAGGAGCTTGAGGAGTCGCTTGGCATAACCATCTTCAAGCGTACAACAAAAGGTATCTCTACCACCCCCGACGGTGATGAATTTCTGCAATATGCACGTCGTATCGTAGCACAGGTAGACGAGGTAGAGCAAATTTATCGGGGCGGAAGAATAAAAAAACAGAACTTCTCTATATGCGTCCCCAGAGCCAGCTACACTTCATACGCTATCGCAGAGTTTGCAAAGCATATCGACTCTGCCCTGCCTGCAGATATCTTCTACAAGGAAACAAACTCCATGCGTACCATAAACAACGTGGTAAAAGAGGAGTTCAACCTCGGAATAGTACGATATCAGGCGGCGTTTGAAAAGTATTTCAAGGATATGTTTGACGACAAAAAGCTTGTCAGCGAAACAGTTGCGGAATTCTCTTACGTAATGCTGATGTCCGAGGACTCTCCCCTTGCAGCTAAGTCCGATATAAAAATGGAAGAACTGAAGGACTACATCGAAATAACGCACGGAGACCCATTCGTCCCCTCACTTCCACTTATCGACGTAAAAAAAGCTGAAATGTCAGAGCATGTTGACAAGCGTATATATGTTTTCGAGCGTGCTACGCAGTTCGTACTGCTGGAGAAGGTTCCCAATGCTTTCATGTGGGTATCCCCTGTTCCGAAGTCAACACTGGAAAAGCATCACCTTGTCATGCGCCGTGTACCAACAAACAAGGTCTACAAGGATGTGCTTATCTACCGCCGTGACTATAAGCTTTCAGAGCTTGACAAGCAGTTTATCACCATATTGAACTCAGCTAAGGACGAGCTTTTAGGCTGATCGCTATGCACTGCATGTATAACAGTCATGCAAATTATACATTTTACAAACAAACTACTTCGTGTTAAAATATTAACGATGCAGAAGGTGTATACTCTGCTGAATTTGTAACAAACGTGCGGAAAAGAAAGAAAACTGCACTTAGTATATTTAAGGAGAAGATAACTATGAACAACTACGAGATCGTTGACAGCGTAGAAAAACTGGAAGCCGCTTTCGCAAGAGTAAGAGAGGCACAGAAGAAATTCGCTGAATTCTCACAGGAGCAGGTTGACAGGATATTCCTCGCTGCCGCATCCGCTGCAAACAAGCAGAGAATTCCTCTCGCAAAGATGGCAGTTGAAGAAACAGGAATGGGTGTTGTTGAGGATAAGGTCATCAAGAACAACTATGCTTCTGAGCATATCTACAACGCTTACAAGGATGTAAAGACCTGCGGTGTCATCGAGCGTGACGAGGTATACGGTATCTCGAAGGTTGCCGAGCCTATCGGTGTTATCGCTGCGGTAATCCCCACAACTAACCCCACATCCACGGCTATCTTCAAGACACTTATCGCACTTAAGACCAGAAACGGTATCATTATCAGCCCTCACCCCAGAGCAAAGAAGTGTACCATTGAGGCTGCCAAGATAGTTCTTGAGGCTGCTGTCAAGGCAGGTGCGCCTGAGGGTATCATCGACTGGATAGATATTCCCTCTCTTGAGCTTACCACAATGGTAATGAAGGAGTCTGATATAATCCTCGCAACAGGCGGCCCCGGAATGGTTAAATCCGCTTACTCCAGCGGAAAGCCCGCTCTTGGCGTTGGCGCAGGTAACACTCCCGCAATCATTGACGAGTCCGCAGATGTTCTGCTTGCAGTAAACTCCATCATCCACTCCAAGACCTTCGATAACGGTATGATCTGCGCTTCTGAGCAGTCCGTCATCGCTGTCGGCAAGATGTACGACAAGGTTAAGAAGGAATTTGAGGCAAGAGGCTGCTACTTCCTCAAGGACAAGGAGATAGACAAGGTCCGCAAGACTATCATCATCAACGGCGCACTCAATGCGAAGATCGTTGGTCAGTCCGCATATACCATCGCCAAGCTTGCAAAGGTCAATGTTCCCGAGAACACAAAAATTCTTATCGGTGAAGTGGAGAGCGTGGATATCTCCGAGGAATTCGCTCATGAGAAGCTCTCCCCTGTTCTCGCTATGTACAAGGCAAAGAGCTTTGAGGAAGCTCTTGACAAGGCTGACAGACTTATCCAGGACGGCGGATTCGGTCATACTGCATCCCTCTATATCAACGCTGTAACAGAACGTGAAAAGATTGACGCATACGCAGAAAAAATGAAGGCATGCCGTATGCTTATCAATACTCCCTCCTCCCACGGCGGTATCGGAGATCTGTACAACTTCAAGCTTGCCCCCTCCCTCACACTGGGCTGCGGAAGCTGGGGCGGCAACTCCGTTTCCGAAAATGTGGGCGTACGCCACCTGCTGAATGTTAAGACCGTTGCCCGAAGGAGGGAAAATATGCTCTGGTTCCGTGCCCCCGAAAAGGTTTACTACAAGAAGGGCTGCCTGCCCGTTGCCATGGAAGAGCTGAGCGACAAG
>JAFSHE010000113.1 GCA_017440445.1 Oscillospiraceae bacterium
ACTATCTACGAGTTTGCTGAGAAGCCTGCTGAGCCTAAGTCCAACCTTGCTTCCATGGGTATCTATGTATTCACATGGCAGAAGCTCAGAAAGCACCTTATCGATAACGAGAACGATACAGGCGCTACTAAGGACTTCGGTAAGAACATCATTCCCATGATGCTCGAGAACAACGAGAAGATGGTAGCATATCACTTCGACGGCTACTGGAAGGATGTAGGAACTATCGACTCTCTGTGGGAAGCTAACATGGACGTGCTGGATCCCAATGTTCCTCTCGACCTGCTGGATGACAGCTGGAAGATCTACTCCAGAAACCCTGTAATGCCTCCTCACTATACTGGTGAGAATTGTAAGATCGAAAACTCCATGGTGGCAGAGGGCTGCGAGATCTACGGTACAGTTGATTTCTCCGTACTGTTCGCAGGCGTTACCATTGAGGAAGGCGCTGTTGTTACAGACAGTATCATCATGCCCGGCTCTGTTATAAAGAAGGGCGCTGTTGTTGAGTACGCTATCGTAGGCGAGAACTGCGTTATCGGTGAGGGCGCACATGTAGGCGACCGTCCCGAGCGTATTGAGGATAAATCAAGCTGGGGTGTTGCGGTAATCGGACACAATGTGAATGTTTCCGCTAATGCTGTTGCCGCACCTAAGGCAATGATCTCTCAGGATATTTAAGACTAGGAAAGGATGTTTTTGATATGGCAAGTATGGCTAATGTTTTAGGACTTATTTTTGCTAATATGCACGAAGCAACCCTTCCCGAGCTGACAAAGGGCAGAGCAATGGCAAGCGTTCCCTTCGGTGCTAGATACCGTCTGGTTGACTTCCCCCTCTCCAGCATGGTAAACTCGGGAATTACACAGGTTGGTATTATTACAAAGCAGAACTACTACTCACTGATGAATCACCTCGGTATGGGTAGTGAGTGGGATCTCGCCAGAAAGACTGGCGGTCTGCATATCCTCCCCCCTTACAGAAGCGAGGGAAGCGGTATCTACCGTGGCCGTCTGGAGGCTCTTGCAGGTGCTGCGGAGTTTATCCGTGAGTCTGATGCTGACTATGTTGTTCTGGCTGACTCCAATGTTATCGCAAATATTGATCTCAAACCCATTGTTCAGTTCCATGAGGATAATGGCGCTGATATTACCTGCGTATATGGCAGAGGCGTTTACTCTACCGAGCGTGCACTGACAAAGACTGTTCTTTCCGTAGACGAGGAGAACAAGGTATACGATGTTCTGGCAAGACCCGCTATCAGCGGCGAGATGAACGTTGCTCTTGACGTTTACGTTATGAAGAGAAAGTTCCTGGAGGATCTCATCAGAGAGTCCGAGTGCCGTGGCCTGTACAGCTTTGAAACAGATATCCTGCTGCACAAACTGCACGATTACAAGATCATGGGCTACAAGTACGAGAACTACTTTGAGATCATCGACTGCATGAAGACCTATTATAAGGCTAATGCTGATATGATGAACAGAGATATCTGCCACGAGGTATTCAACCTTGAGCGTCCTATCTACACAAAGATCCGTGACGTAGCTCCCGCTAAGTACGGTATCGATGCGGATGTTAAGGGTTCTCTTATCGCTGATGGCTGCATCATCGAGGGCAAGGTAGAGAACAGTATCCTGTTCAGAGGCGTTGTTGTAAAGAAGGGCGCAGTTGTCAAGGATTCCATCGTAATGCAGGATTCCGTTATCGAGGAGAAAGCAAGCTGTATCAACGTTATCTCCGACAAGGATGTTACCCTCACAAAGAATCGTACTATCACAGGCTCTGCGGATTATCCCGTATTCGTATCCAAGGGTGCAAGCGTATAAATAACATCATCCCCGGGCTGCTGCTCGGGGATGTTTTTTTATAACAAAAACGGCGGACAAATTGTCCGCCGTTCGTGCTTATCAGTCAATTTCAACGGAGATCTTCTCGTCCGCTCTTACTGCGCCTGCGCGCATAACAGTTCTTATCGCCTTGGCAATACGTCCCTGCTTGCCGATAACACGACCCATGTCATCGGGAGCAACGTGGAGATGGTATACTACCACGCCCTCAGCATCAGGCTCGTCAACTGTTACTGTCACCGCACTCTTGTCCTCTACCAGTGCGGATGCGATGGTTACTAAAAGTTCTTTCATATATAAATCCCTCCTTGGGGTTATCTTTCAAACGGGCATACGCCCGCACCGTAACCTGTCAAGATCACTTCATCAGTCTCTTAACGGTATCAGTAGGCTGTGCGCCCTTCTTGATCCACTCGTTAGCCTTGTCCATGTCGATCTTTACAACAGCGGGCTCCTTAGTAGGATCGTAGTAGCCGATCTCCTCGATGAAACGGCCATCTCTGGGGTAACGGGAGTCAGCAACAACTACACGATAGAAAGGAGCCTTCTTAGCGCCCATTCTTCTCAGTCTGATCTTTACTGCCATTTTAGTTTTCTCCTTTCGTAGAATTAAATATTTCAGAGCGGAAACCGCTATGAAACTTTTCGTGTTTAAAATCGCTGAACTCGCTATTGTTTTACGAGGAGCAATTCTTTTTTTGCTGCAATGCAGCGGTTTACTATTATGTCGCCAGGGATATAACTCCGAGGAGACCCAACAAACTGCACAGGACAATGAAAACACCAAGTACGATGTACAGTATCCTTGCGCCGTTTCTGCCGAACAGCTTTACCAGCGGTACAGCCTTTCGGTTGTTGAAGAACCAGTCAAAATTGCGTATGCTGCAGAAGATACTGAATGCACCTGCAAGCATAAGCAGCACACACATGACGATCCCGAGAACGATCTCGCCTGTTTCCAAAAATGTCACTCCTTATTTCATATTTAACTACCAACCATCTTTGCTGTATCAGATGTACAGCCGCAGATATCTCCGAACCAACAGAGATATGCGCCTTGTGACACTCCTTTCCTTATCATATTATTACCAATTCCAAAACCAATCTATCAAAACGGATACCCGCATTGGTACCGTTATTGAAAACCAAATTTACATCGGGAATCCGCCGGGGCCTCCAAAGCCGCCGCCCATATTTCCCATCTGCTTCATCATGTTCATGGGGATGCGCATCTTCTTTTTGCCTTTGCCGGTCATGCCCATCTGCTTCATCATCTTCTGCATCATCTCAAATTGCTTCAGAAGCTGATTTACATCCTCTACTTTTGTGCCGCTGCCCGCCGCAATTCTGCGCTTGCGCTTGGCGTCGATGATGGAGGGCTTTTCTCTCTCCTTCTTTGTCATGGAGGAGATTATCGCCTTTGTGCGGGGCATCTTTTTTTCGTCTATCTGACTTTCGTCGATCTTGTTTGCACCGGGGATCATCTTCAGCAGGGAAGATATGCTGCCCATTTTCTCTATCTGCTCGAACTGCGCATACAGGTCGTTCAGGTCGAATTTGTTTTCCTGCATCTTCTGCATGGTCTTCATGGCTGCCTTTTCATCGATGGCGGTCTTTGCTTTGTCGATGAGGGTGAGTACATCACCCATGCCGAGGATACGGCTTGCCATTCTGTCAGGGTAGAACGGCTCGATATCGTCTATCTTTTCACCGATACCGTTGAACTTGACGGGCTTTCCTGTGATAGCGAGAACAGTCAGTGCCGCACCGCCTCTTGTGTCGCCGTCAAGCTTTGTGAGGATAACACCTGTGATATCAAGTGCGTTGTTGAAGCTCTCCGCAACGTTTACTGCGTCCTGACCTGTCATGGAGTCAACTACCAGCAGTATCTCGTTGGGATTGGTCTCTGCCTTTATATTTTTCAGCTCATCCATGAGCGTTTCGTCGATATGCAGACGACCTGCGGTATCCAGCAGAACAACGTCAAATCCGTTGTCTTTTGCATGCTTGATACCCTCTTTAGCTATTTTAACAGGGTCGATCTGACCCATCTCGAAAACGTGAGCGCCCGCCTTTTCGCCGACTATCTTAAGCTGGTCGATTGCTGCGGGACGGTAAACGTCACACGCAACCAGCAGCGGTCTGCGGTTCTGTGCTATCAGGTGCTTTGCAAGCTTTGCGCAGTGAGTTGTCTTACCTGCACCCTGAAGTCCGCACATCATGATAACGCATGGAGGCTTGGAGGGGAAATCCAGCTTTGCGGTGGTGTTTCCCATAAGCTCAATAAGCTCACGGTGAACTATATCGATGACCTGCTGGGCAGGAGTAAGGCTTTCCATAACAGCCTCGCCGACTGCCTTTTCGCTGACCCTTGCCACAAAGTCCTTTGCGACCTTGTAGTTTACGTCTGCGTCGAGAAGTGCCATACGCACCTCACGCATAGCCTCCTTGATGTCCTTTTCGTTAAGCTTACCGTGTCCCTTAAGCTTACTGAACACGTTATTCAGCTTTTCCGAAATGCCCTCAAAAGCCATCTGCTCACCTGCTTTCTGTATCAAAGTCCCCGCTTAACTGCGGAGAGAAGCTCGCTGATTTCATCAAAACGTTTGTCGCTGTGATCGGCCGAGATATCATTCAGCAGCTTTTCTGCTCTTTCAAGCTCCGCTGAAAGGGTATTGAGCCTTTTCGCAAAGCCGAGTTTTTCTTCAAGCTCTGCCAGGCGCTGCTCACCTTTCTTTATGGAGTAGACAACGCTCTGTCTTGTAACGCCGCCCATCTCCTCCGCTATCTCGGAAAGGGAGAGGTCTGCATTGTAGCGCATATCCAGAGCCTCACGCTGGGCGTTTGCCAGCAGCTCGCCGTAGATATCAAGCAGAATTACAGTGTCAAAGCTGCGCTCCATAAGACCGTCCTTTTCTTGTCGTTGATAGGTGGAAAGTAAAATCACTTTACAGCAACATTAGTATTATATCAAAGACAGTCCGGTTTGTCAAGCGGTTAAACAAAATTTCCCGCATTTTCACATTGGAAAATGCGGGAAAAATATGTGGTTTGTGTATTATGACATACAATAAGTATTATATTGTTATGTAATACAATATAAATTTAGTTTTCGGTATAGGCTCTATCAATTAATGATTTCGCTTTTTCAAAATCTTCAACAGATTTTAGATATACACGCAAATCGCCTGTACCCCAATGACCTTTATTGCGAACGTCTTCTGTAAAGCCTTGTATCAAATCCACTGTATCAGGGTTTAATCTGAGATGTAGACATACATAGCTTTGATAGACTTCAGCGCAAACTATATTGCGTACTTTTTTAAAAGCCACATAAAGTTTTAGCTGATTTTCGGAAATATCATCACCAAGCGATAAAACATAATCACGAACTGAATAAAATAAGTTCTTGTTTTTTTCACCTGCTTCTGCAAAATATTGTTTAAAATCTTTATCTTTCCAATTACTTTTCTTTGTTGACCTAACAACAATATCATCAAATGTTATTGGTTGTACTTGAGGTGCATTAAGATATTCAAGAGAAATTAAATTTTCCCCGAACTTTTTGTACTTGACTAGTTTAATATTGCGCTGCATCTGATTAACTGCATGTTCGTCAAATTTTGTAAAATCATTTGCTACACATATGACACAGGGCATGCTCCAATCAATGGTTTCTGCTTTTTCGTTTCCAAGCACTTTCATAACCAAAAGCTTGAAATCAGCTTTGTGATCAAGAAGCCAATCGAGATAAAATAACCCCTGATTGATTACATTCTCGTTCACGCTTCGCTTGTATTCAAAAATTACAGGACAATTATTTTCGTCAATACCGATGCTATCCATTCTACCATTTGTAATTCTATATTCGGACTTTAAAAAAGTAACTCCAAAAAAAGTATTCATGTTTTCTTCCAGTATTTGTTGAAGTTCTTTCTCTAATGTTACCGGAGCGGATTGCAATTCCTCGACCTGCCCGTTAATATTAAATAATTTTATATCAGCCATAATGAACCTCCTAATGCTTTGTGGGAATATCGCAAGTGACAAAGTATTATTTAACTTTCAATATCAATAATTTTATATTTTTTTACCCAGCCAGTCCGTTTACGTTGATATTACCCTTGCCATCCACAAATATTTCGATGCAGTGATATGCGAAATAATCAGGATTGCACACAAGAAAAACATCAGCCGAAATGTCGTTCTTTTCGTCGTCGTAATACACCGAAATTCCATCAAAATGAAGGGATGCGGCGAAGTCCTCCTCGGTGATAGGAAGATACACCCTTGTTCCGTCCTCCATTATATAGCACTCGTTTTCCTCTGTGCTGTCCTCTGCCTCCTCTGCGCTTGAAGTCCAGTCCTCGGCAAGGCTGAGGAAATCGTCCTCCACCAGCGCAGCAACTACCTTTTCCTTGTTTTGCTCCAGAAACTCTGTCAGCCTGTTTATCATAGGGAGCATAGCTTCAAGGGAGCTGCCGTCGCAGTCAACACCTATTCCAAGCTCGTCGCCCCAGATATTTGTTCTGCACTCGAAATCAAATACGTCTGATTTTGTGAAATCTTTAATTTCCATCATTTTTTCACCCTTCTTATCTTCACGGTCATCTTTTTCGGTTTTACAGTAACTGCGTTTTCAGACGGAGCGGCTGCCGCCTCATAAGCCTTTTCGTAGAAATAAGCCTGAGAATTCAGCGGCTTGTCATCGCCACGGGAAACATGACGGTATTTTCCGTCGCTGTCCTGCTCGCGGGCTTTCACGTTGTCACGAAGCATGAGATCGAAGCTCTCTGTGACCCTGTCTGCAAGTTCCCTGTCGAGGATGGGAGCGGCTACCTCTACTCGGCGCTCAGTGTTACGGGTCATGAAGTCTGCGCTGGAGATATAGACCCTTCTGCGCTCGTCTTTTCCGAAGATGTATATTCTGCTATGCTCAAGGAAACGGCCTACAATCGAAATAACACGGATATTTTCAGTGTGTCCCTCTACTCCCGCTACAAGGCAGCAGATACCACGGACAACAAGCTCTATCTTTACACCTGCTCTGCTTGCCTCGGACAGCTTTTCGATGATATCCGTGTCCGGAAGG